>DYLE01000106.1 GCA_020722245.1 Desulfonema limicola | reverse complement strand
TCTCTGTGGTTAAATCCTTCATTTTTCGAATTTGAAAAACCTAAGTTCCTTGGAAATCAAAACTGTTCGCTTCGTGAGTCTTTCGGGGCGCGAACGGATAGGTCAATCCTGAAAGCCTGATCAGGGTTATCGCCGATCGCCTAAAATATGCAGCAGCATGAGGAACAGGTTGATAAAATCAAGGTATAAGGAGAGCGCCCCAAGAATGGCGCCTTTTCGAATAACCCCGGCTTCAATCCCCTCAGGCTGGGTGAGCGCCATATGCCTCATCTTCTGGGTGTCGTATGCGGTCAATCCCACAAACACCAGAACCCCGATGTAGCTGATAATCATGGTCATGGCAGGGTTTTGAAGAAAAAGATTGACCAGGGATGCAATGATGATCCCGATCAGGCCCATGGCCATGAAACCGCCCACCGAGGTTAAATCCCGCTTGGTCACCATGCCGTACACGCTGCAGGCTACAAAGGTCGCCGCGCAGATAAAAAAGGTCGAGGCGATGGATGCGCCGGTGTAGGCGAGAAAGATAAAGGAAAGGGTCAGGCCGTTTAACGCCGCATATAAAACAAACAGACCTGTGGCGGTGGAGGCCGCAATCCGCTGCACCCGGGCGGAAAGATAAAAAACAAGCCCCAGTTCAGCGATGATCAGCCCGAAGAAAAGCACCGGGCTGCCGTATACCAGTTTTTGCATCGTAGCGCTGCGCGAGACATAATACGCGATAAAACCGGTGAGGGCCAGGCCGATGGCCATCCAGTTGTAGACGCTTTGAATAAAGCTGTTGACCCTTACCTGTACCCCTGCATCGAGCCTGCGGGCTAAAAGGTTTTCTGCCATTTTTTAACCTCCTGATGATATTTAATTTTAGGTTTATCCGGGATTTCCTGAAAAGCTATTGAGTAACCTAAATATAACACACGAACCTTATGATGCAAGGGATATGTTTTTTTGGAAAAGAAATTGCAGAGGGTTGCCGTCTGGATTATAATGTGGTCATGAACTACACGGAACTCTACCGACAATTAAAAGAACTGGCCGCAAGGCTGGATATCCAGGTGTCAGAGCAGAACCTTCGGGCCACAGGGGTAAACGCCAAAAGCGGGCTCTGCCGGATTAAGGGAAAGCGGGTGTTTATCATGGACAAGCACCTGCCGATTCGCGAAAAAGCGGAAATCCTGGCGGACTGCTTCAGGGAACTACCGCTTGAGAACGTATACCTTATGCCGGCGGTTCGCGGGTTTATTGATCCGCATGGGGAATGGAAAGAGGGGGATGATGCTTCAGCCCGGGATTAAAAAGGTTTGGTTAAAAGTTTACATAATATTTCTTATCAGACGTTATAAAACCAGGCAGGTTTGGGGTTCTCGGTCCATTTCCGCATGAGACAGCCTTTTGGGGCCATGAGCTCCCCTGTGGGATGGCCGTATATATTTTCTTATGTTTTACTTTGCCTTTATAATATTATCTTTCTAAAATTATTTAAATTTTTAAATTATTTATATGCCTTTTTTTGAGCCGCCGAAAGAAAAAAAGATATTTACGGTCTCCGAACTGACCGAAAATATCAAAACCCTGCTTGAAAACAACTTCGCCTTTGTCTGGATTACCGGAGAAATCTCCAACCTTCGTATTCCGGCATCAGGCCACTGCTACCTCACCCTCAAGGATAACGCCGCCCAGATCTCTGCGGTGATGTTCAAGGGGCAGCTGCGCAACCTGAAGTTTAACCTAGAAGACGGCATGAAGGTCACCGGGTTCGGACGGGTCACCGTATACTCTCCCAGGGGCACCTACCAGATCATTTTCGAACATCTGGAGCCCTCCGGTATCGGCGCCCTTCAGGCAGCTTTTGAACAGCTCAAGGCCAGGCTTTTCAAAGAAGGACTTTTTGACGAATCCCATAAAAAACCCATTCCGTTTCTTCCTTCAACCATCTGCCTGATCACCTCGCCCACAGGCGCTGTGGTGCATGACATGATTCATGTGATCAGCCGCCGGTTTGACACCGCCCGCATTGAAATCATTCCCGTAAAGGTTCAGGGAGACGGCGCCGCCGATCAAATCGTTTCCGCCATCGAAATGTTAAACGCCCGGGCCATAGCGGATGTCGCCATTCTGGCCCGGGGCGGTGGATCCCTGGAGGATCTGGCTGCATTCAACACCGAAGCCGTTGCCCGGGCGGTATTCGCCTCACGGATTCCGATCATTTCAGCCGTCGGTCATGAGACCGACTATACGATTTGCGATTTTGTGGCGGACCTTCGTGCACCCACGCCTTCGGCCGCAGCCGAGCTGGTGGTGCCTGAAAAATCTGCCCTGCTGCAACAACAGGCAACCCTTTTAAAACAGCTTGAAGCGGGAATGAGAAATCAAATCCATCGGCTTTCAGCATCTCTGAGCGCCTTTTCCAGGCGGCTGATCCATCCCACAAAGCGCCTCGACGACCTGAGGCTTCGTGCAGATGATGATTTTTCAAGGCTTGTTAGATCTTTTTCGAGGTTTGTTCACTTGCGCCGGGAGCGGCTTCAATGGCGATCCCAGGGCCTTTACTCCAGAAACCCCCTGGCCGCGGTTTTTGAAAAGCGCAAAACCCTGCAACAAAACAAGGACCTTCTTGTCTCCACGATTGCTTCATACATCCATCTTAAAGGATTAAAGATCAGGGAGTTAAACAGCCGGCTTCAGGCCTTAAACCCTGCGGCGGTTCTTGAACGAGGATACAGCATCGCGCGAAGCATACCGGATCATGCCATCATCACGGATTCCCATAGGGTGTCCATCGGCCAGTTGATCGAAATCCTTCTGGCCAAAGGCCAAATCCTATGCCGGGTGGAAAGGAAAACACAAAATGACCAAAAAAAGCTTTGAAGATTCCCTGGCCCAGCTTGAAAAAATCGTTGAAGCGCTTGAGGCTGGCGACCTGCCCCTTGAAACAGCCATCAAAAAATTCGAGGAAGGGGTTCGGCTCTCCAGGTTTTGCTTTGACAAGCTGGAACAAACCGAAAAAAAAATCAGCCTGCTGCTTTCCCATTCGAACGGCAGCATCACAGAGGCTCCGTTTATAAACGATTCAAACGGTTCCAAGGGGGAGTAATTGCAGATTCGGCCCGCAACCGTAAGCTTTGATATCGCGCCATACCTGGAGGCCAGGCGCAGGATCATAAACCGATCCCTTGAAAAGGCCCTAAAAAAAAGGGTCAAACCCGGTCGGCTTTTTGACGCCATGGCCTACGCGCTGCTGGCACCCGGCAAGCGGCTTCGACCCATTCTTTGTCTTGCCGCGGCCGAGGTCGTGGGAAGACCCCACAGCGGTGTTATGGCGGCGGCATGCGCCCTGGAGATGATTCATACCTATTCCCTGATCCACGATGATCTGCCGGCCATGGACAACGACGCCATCCGCCGCGGCAGGCCCACGGCCCACATTCAGTTTGATGAGGCCACGGCCATACTCGCGGGGGACGCCCTGCTCACCCTGGCTTTTGAGATGCTTGCGGATGCATTCCGCCGGTCAAAGAGCCGGCCCGAACTGTGGCTTCAGGTTATTTTCGAGGTCTCCCGGGCCGCCGGCGCCCAAGGGATGATCGAGGGCCAGATGCAAGATATCGCCGCCGAAGGGCGGGGGCTGAGCCTTGAGCGGCTTCAAAAAATGCATTGTTTGAAAACAGGCGCCCTGATTGAGGCCTCGGTCAAGGCGGGGGCGGTTTTGGCCGGAGCGGACGCCGGACAGATGCGACAGCTCAAAATTTATTCAAAAAACATCGGGCTAGCCTTTCAGGTGACCGACGATATCTTAAACGTCGAAGGGGATCCCAAACTGATGGGCAAGGCTGCGGGAACGGATCAATGCCGGAAAAAATCCACCTACCCGGGACTTATGGGCCTTGAGGAATCCAAACGGTTCGCCGCTCACCTGGTGAACAATGCCTTGCAATCCCTCAGGTTTTTTGATACCAAGGCCAATCCGCTTTCAGGGCTGGCGGAGTATGTGATTTACCGGAAGAGATGATTTTCCTGTTTTAAAGCGCAATATCGAGGTTCCAGCAACGTGAGCCTGCTTGATTCAATCCATTCACCGGCGGATCTGAAAAAAATTCCCAGGGAGGAGCTTCCCGGGCTTGCCCGGGAGATCCGCCAGATGATCGTTGACGTGGTCTCAAAGACCGGAGGGCACCTGGCCGCCAACCTGGGGGTGGTGGAGCTTGCCATCGCCCTCCATTACGTATTTGATGCGCCCAGGGACAAGATCATCTGGGATGTGGGGCATCAGGCCTACACCCACAAGATCCTGACCGGAAGAAAGGAACGGTTTTCCACCCTTCGCCAGTACGGCGGGATTTCCGGTTTTCCCAAGATCAGTGAAAGCCCTTACGACGCCTTTTCCACCGGTCACAGCAGCACCTCGATTTCCGCCGGTCTGGGGATCGCCTGCGCCAAACGTCTCAAGAATGAGCGCGCAAAGGTCATCGCCGTTATCGGGGACGGCTCCATGACCGCCGGCCTGGCCTATGAGGGACTCAACCAGGCCGGGGACATTCACAAGGACCTGATCGTCATTCTAAACGACAACGAGCTATCCATTAATCACAACGTCGGCGCCCTCTCCTCTCTTTTGAGCCGCACCTTTTCCGTCAAATACCTTCAGGATTTCAGAAAAGAGTTCGGCGAGATGCTTCGCTCGCTTCCCAGAATCGGCAGGGACGCCTATCAGTATGCCAAGCGGGCCGAGGAATCCTTCAAGGCCTTTGTCACTCCGGGGATCCTGTTTGAGGCCTTTAACTTTGAATACTTCGGTCCGATCAAGGGGCACCGGTTAAACCATTTGATCGACATCCTCAGAAACATCCGGGAACTTGATGAACCCGTGCTGCTCCATGTGACCACCCAAAAAGGGAGGGGGTATGCCCCTGCGGAAAAAGACCCCATCTACTTCCACGGCGTCGGAAGCTTTGAGGTCAAAACCGGGGACCGTTTATCCGACAAACAGCCTCACCCCCCCACCTATACGGAGGTCTTCGGCAATACCATGGTGGAGCTTGCGGAAAAAGACGAAAAAATCATTGCGGTGACCGCGGCCATGCCCGAGGGCACCGGGCTGGCGAAGTTTTCCCATAAATTCCCGGAACGGTTTTTTGATGTGGGCATCGCGGAGCAGCACGGGGTGACCTTTGCAGCCGGTCTGGCCGTGGAAGGGTTCAAGCCGGTGGTGGCGATTTACTCCACCTTTTTACAGCGGGCGTTTGATCAGATATTGCATGATGTATGCCTGGAGTCCCTTCCGGTCACCTTTGCCATCGACCGGGGGGGGATTGTCGGGGAGGACGGGCCGACCCATCACGGGCTGTTTGACCTTTCTTACCTGCGCATCCTTCCCAACATGATCGTCATGGCCCCCAAGGATGAAAACGAGCTTCGACGGATGATGCTCACAGCCATCAATCACCCCGGCCCCATCGCATTCAGGTATCCCCGGGGGCATTCCGTCGGGGTCGACCTGGATAAGACCATCACCCCCTTACCCATCGGCAAGGCCGAGGTATTAACAGAAGGCGATGATGTTCTGATTCTGGCCATCGGGAGTACAGTGAGGGATGCCCTTTCAGCGCGGGCCGGGCTTGAAAAGCAGGGCATTTTTGCCACGGTGGTCAACTGCCGGTTTGTAAAACCCTTGGACATCGATTTAATTTTTGAGCTGGCAAAAAAGATTCCGCGCATCCTTACGGTGGAGGAAAACGTCCTTCAAGGCGGGTTCGGAAGCGCGGTCCTTGAAGGATTGATGGATCGCGGCCTGGCCGGGCTTCGGATCAAACGCCTGGGCATACCCGACACCTTTGTCGAACCCGGTCCGATTCCCAGGCTGCGCTCCCTCTATGGCATCGACGCCGGCGGCATTGCAGCCGCCTGCAAATCCTTAATGAATTCTAAATGACATCAACCCCTAAAAAAAGGCTTGATGTCCTGGTTCATGAAAAAGGGCTTGCCCAAAGCCGCCAGAAGGCGCGGGCATTGATTATGGCCGGGAAGGTTCTGGTTGAAGGCTGTCCCATGGACAAGCCGGGCGCCATGGTCTTTGAAGATACCCTAATTATGCTGAGATCGCCCGGCCCCGCCTTTGTCAGCCGGGGAGGCATCAAGCTCGAGCATGCCATTAAAACCCTTCACCTGGAAATAAACGGTTGGATATGCCTGGATGTGGGCGCATCCAGCGGCGGTTTTACGGACTGCCTGCTTCAGCACGGCGCGCAAACGGTTTACGCGCTGGATGTGGGATACGGCCAGTTCGACTGGCGGCTGCGCCAGGATTCCCGGGTGGTCCTCATCGAACGGACCAACATCCGGTACGTGAAACCCGATTTCTTTCCTGTAGGTTTTGACCTGGCCGTCATTGACGTATCTTTTATTTCCCTGCGGATCGTCATGCCGGTGGTTAAACAGTTATTAAAAAAAAAAGGAAAGGCTATCGCCTTGATCAAGCCCCAGTTTGAGGCCGGAAAAGGCCAGGTGGGAAAAGGCGGCGTGGTGAGGGACCCCGCCCTGCACGCAAAGATTATTCACGAGCTTTCTGCGTTTTTTACAGAAAACGGATGGATCTGCGGCCCGGTATTCCCCTCCCCTATTCTCGGCCCTAAAGGAAACCGGGAGTTTTTCATCGATCTCCAGATCCCATAAGGTTTTTTTATCTCGGTAAATGCTTGTTTTTTAGACTTGCTTTTTTAGGTTTAAATGGATATGAATTTTAGTTATTTTTTAGGGAGGCTTTAACGCTTGATGGAACCGTAAAATGGAGAGGAGATCACTGACTGAAATGACGGAAAAATTGAGAAATATCGCTCTGATCGGACATGGCGGCTCGGGCAAGACCTCGCTGGCCGAGGTAATGCTTTACACCGCCGGCGCGACCAAACGTCTGGGAAGCGTTGATGCAGGAAACGCGGTGATGGATTTTGAACCCGAAGAGCTGAAACGCCATGCCAGCACCAGCTCCGGTTTTCATCAGTTGACATGGAAAAAACATACCATCAGCCTGATTGATACCCCCGGGGACCAGAATTTTTTTTCCGATACCCGGCTTTGCCTTCAGGCCGCGGATGGGGCGGTGGTGGTCATTGACGCCATCGATGGGATCAAGGTTCAGTCCGAACAGGCCTGGGAGTTTGCCGATGACGCCAACCTGCCGCGGGTCATCTTCATCAACAAGCTGGACAGGGAGCGCTCGGATTTTGCCAAGGCCTTGAAGGACGCCGCGGAGATCTTCAAACCCCGGCCGATCGCCCTTCAGATTCCCATCGGAAAAGAGGCGGGATTTAAGGGAATTGTGGACCTGATCCAGATGAAGGCCTACCTGTACGACAATTTGAAATCCACTCCGGCCCAGATTCCGTCGGACATGCTTGAGATCGCCCAAAAGGAACGGGACAGCCTGATTGAAAACATCGCCGAGGCCGATGACGCCCTGGTGGAAAAATACCTGGAAGGAGAGTCCTTGTCTGACCAAGAGATAAAGACCGCCTTGCGCAAGGGCACCTTGAACCGGACCTTTGTTCCGGTGGTGTGCGGGTCAGCCATCCTCGGTATCGGTATCGACCTGCTTTGCGACCTGATCACCGACACCCTCCCCTCCCCCTTGGATGCCGGCGCAAAAACCGGATTTGAGCCGAACACAGAAAATCCGCTGCAGCGTCAGCCGAATCCGGATGAACCCTTTTCAGGGCTTGTGTTTAAAACCATCGCAGACCCCTATGCCGGCCGCCTCACTGTGTTTAAGGTGTTTTCCGGAAGGCTCGGCACCGATGGCAGTTTTTTTAATCCCAACCGCGACGCCAAGGAGCGGTTCAGCCAACTGCTTCGTCTGGCCGGAAAGGAGCAGCAGCCGGTCCATGAGGCGCTTCCGGGCGACATCGTAGCAGTCGCCAAGTTAAAGGAGACCAAAACCGGGGACACCCTATGCGACCCGGATCACAGGATTCAATACAAGGCGGTTGAACCCCTGGAAGGGTCGGTTTCCTATGCGATCGTCCCCAAAACCCAGGGGGATGAGGACAAGATCTATTCATCGCTCTCCAAGCTCATGGAGGAGGATCCTGCTTTACGGCTTGAGCGGAAGGAAGAAACCCGCGAAACCCTGATCACCGGCATGGGGCAGGTGCATATCGAATCCACGATGGAAAAGCTCAAGCGAAAATACAATGTCGAGGCGACCCTCTCCATTCCGAAGGTTCCTTACAAGGAGACCATCAAGAAAAAGGTGCGGGTGCAGGGGCGGCACAAAAAACAGAGCGGCGGGCACGGCCAGTTC
>DYLE01000105.1 GCA_020722245.1 Desulfonema limicola | reverse complement strand
CTGTATGTGAACATCACCTCGGATTGGGGAAAGACGATGGATTTGGGGGAAAGCCGGGTGTTTTTGAACTGGAAATCCGGAAGCTGCCCCTGATTCAGCCCCTTGAATTCGTATTCCTCTTTTTCCTTCACCGGCCCGTAAACCCGGTAGGCGGCTTTTGCCCTCTCGATCCCGGCCGCCCAGTCCTGCTTGTCGATTCTAATGAGTTTCATCATGTTTGCCCTTGTCAAAGTTTTTATATCCTTATGATAAATTCCTCAGGATCATTGGGTTTAAAGGTATCCAGGGGAGGCCGCTGCTTGAGGGTGAGTCCGGCTTCCCATCCGTACAGTTCCAGGCAGTCCTTGTTTAACTTTTTGGTAAATTCCCGGACCTTGATTCCCATGGGGCAGGCCGCTTCACAGGCGCCGCAGTCCGTGCATCTGCCCGCGCAGTGGTAGGCCCTGAGAATATGGAAGGTCTTGACATCCACAGGGTCCTGGCTTTTTCCGACCCACTGGGGCCTGGATTCATCCACAAAGCAGGTGGGGCAGTAACAGAGAGGGCAGGCGTTGCGGCAGGCGTAGCACCGAATGCAGGTGGAGATGAGGTCGTCAAAATAGGCCTGTTTCTCAGCAGGGGAAAGCGCCTCGATTTTTTTGACCGATGCATAGGGGTCCACCCCTGTCTGCTCGCTGACCGGCTCGGCCACCATCTCATCATAAAGGACCGGGTTGCGGTGGGTGCAGGCGGCGCAGTTGTCCCGCAGCATTTCCGGTTTGGAAAGGGTCTTGGAGAAGCCGTCTCCTGAGACGGTCAGGCTATCCCCCTCTTCCTTGACCGCCGTGATTTCGCTATCAAACATGGCGCAAATTTTATGGCGGTCGATCATGCCGGTGCAGGGAACCCCGATGATGTAGAGCTGTTCGCGCTTGATCTTGTTTTCAAGGATATGGGTGACGATGTTGCGCGAATCGCACCCCTTGGCCACGATGCCGATGCGCTCCTTGCGGTCGGTGAGGTAGTTGGCCAGGTTCAGGCTGCAGCAGCTGTCCCAGACCAGTTCATCCGCCGCCTCCGGCGAGGTCGCCATGCAGGGCTGATGGAGCAGGGGAAGGCTCCCTTTGCGGAAACCGATCACCATATCGACCTTTTTTTCGGCCAGCAGGCGTTTTGCGATCTCTCTGATTTTGTCCGTGTATGCTGTCATTTTAATCAACCTTGGGTTTGGTTTTGGCGTAGGCCTTGTTGGAATTCAAGGCTTTGACTTCTTCGGTGATTTTTTTCACCACCTCCACAAATTTAGTGGATTCGGCGGATGACACCCAGGAGAAATGAAGGCGTCCCGGCTCGATGCCGGTGTGCTCCAGCAGGTTTTTCATCAGGGCGAATTTTCGGCGGGCATAGTAATTACCATCCAGGTAATGACATTCACCGGGATGTCACCCGGATACCCAGACGGCGTCGGCCCCCTGCCGCAGACCCGCCAGAATGAACTTGGGGTTCATGCGGCCGGTGCATGGAATCCGTATGACCCGAATGTTGGGCGGATACTCCATGCGGCTGACGCCAGCGAGATCCGCCGCGCCGTAGCTGCACCAGTTGCATAGAAAACTCAGTATCTTGGGTTCGTTTTCAGCCATCTCTATTCAATCTCCTTGATGAGTTTCATATGTTACGGATCAGGAGGTCTTCTCAGGCCTGATCTACATCGCCGCGTTGAGCTCAAATATCTGGGAAAAGATCTGATCCGTGTCAAACCCTTTCAGATGAATCGCCCCGGAGCGGCAGGAGGCCTCGCAGAGCCCGCATCCCTTGCAGAGGACCGGGTTGATCTCGGCTTTTCCCGCAAACCGGCCCTTGTCGATGATCGACGGCGCGGAAAACGGGCAGATCGCCACGCAGACCCCGCATCCCGCGCACTTGGTCGGATCCACCTGGGCGATGGTTCCGCTGGAGAAAATGCTCGCCTTGGAGAGCAGGGTCACGGCCCGGGAAACCGCCGCCTTGGCCTGGGCGATGGATTCATCAATGGGCTTGGGGTAATGCGCCATTCCGCAAAGATAAACCCCGTCCGTGGAAAATTCCGATGGGCCGAGCTTGGCGTGTTTTTCAATAAAGAACCCGTCATCGTTCATGGAGACCTTGAAGAAGTTGGCCAGGGCTTCATCCTTATAGGGCACGACGGCCGTTGCCAGGGTGACCAGGTCGGTAAGGATTTCTATGGGACGCCCCAGAACATGGTCGGTCACGGTAACCGCAAGCCCTTCCTTGCGGATCTCAAGCCGGGGTTTGTTGTCAACGGAGTACCGAATGAAGATAACGCCTTTTTCCCTTGCCTGCTTGTAGAGATACTCCTTTTCGCCGTAGGTCCGGATATCCCGGTAAAGGATATAGATGTTCATATCCGGGTTTCTCTTTTTCAGCTCCAGGGCGTTTTCAATGGAATGGGTGCAGCATACCCTTGAACAGTAAGGCCGCTGGGGCTCCCGGGATCCGACGCACTGGATGAAGATCGCGGATTTGAGATTGCAAATCATCGGATCGTTGGCGATGAATTTTTTGTCCAGTTCCAGGCTGGTCAGGATTCGAGGGTCCTTGCCATAGGCGTATTCATCCGGAACATAAGGGGCGGCGCCCGTGGCCAGAATCACCGCGCCGTGCTCGAGCACCTCCTGATTTCCGTTTGAGGAAAGGGTGGTCTTGAAGTTTCCGACAAACCCCTCCACCGCCGTGATGGTGGTGTTGAGGTGAAGGTGGATTTTTTTGTCGGATTCCACGGATTTGATCATTTCGCAGAGTTTTTCCTGAACCCCCTCTCCGGTGGCGGTGTGATACAGATTCAGGGCCTGTCCGCCCAGCCGGTCGCTTTTTTCGACCAGATGGGTTTCAAACCCCTGGAGGGCAAAACTCTTTGCGGCAGCCATTCCTGAAATCCCGCCGCCGATCACCATGGTCGTGTGGTTGACCGGCAGTTCGATCTCCTTGAGCGGCTCCATGAGCGCCACCTTGGCCACGGCCATGCGGACAAGGTCCTTGGCCTTGTCGGTGGCCAGCCGGGGGTTGTTTTTGTGCACCCAGGAGTCCTGGTTTCGAATGTTGGTCATCTCAAACAGGTATTTGTTCAGACCCGCGTTGATCAGGGTCTCCTGAAACAGAGGCTCGTGGGTTTTGGGAGTACAGGCTGCGACCACCACCCGGTTTAAGTTTTTCTCCCGAATGATCTGGGTCATGGTCTCCTGGGTGTCCTGGGAGCAGGTGTAGAGGTTGTCCGCCGCATATTCCACATAGGGAAGGCCGGCGGCGTAATCCCGAACAGCAGGCACGTCCACCACGCCGGCGATGTTGGTTCCGCATTTGCACACAAACACGCCGATCCTCGGGCGTTCCCCGGCGATGTTGATCTCCGGCACCACCTCCTTGGTCCGGGCCATGGTGCCCCGGGCGCCGGCCAGCAGCTCCTGGGCGGCTGCGGCCGCGGCGCTGGCGTCGATCACCGACTGGGGGATGTCCTTGGGTCCCTGGAACGCCCCGCAGACGAACACCCCTTCCTTCGAGGTGTTCACCGGATGAAACGCGTCCGTCCTGCAGAAGTTGCCGGGGGTGAGTTCAACGCCGAGCCGGCCTGCGAGTTCGATCATCTCCGGCGGGGTCTCAAGCCCGATGGAAAGCACGATCATGTCAAAGATTTCCGATACGGTCTCGCCGTTTTCCATCACATAGCGGATCGCCAGGGAATGTCCGTCCGGGGCCGGATCCACCGTGTGAACCCGACTTCGAATGAACCGGACCCCGTGCCTGTCGCGGGCGTCGTTGTAAAATTTTTCAAACTCCTTGCCGGGGGTCCGCATGTCCATGAAAAAGATGGCGCAGTCTAAGTCCTTTCCGGCATGCTCCTTGGAAATCACCGCCTCCTTGATGGCGTACATGCAGCAGACCGAGGAGCAGTAGCTGTTTTTGCAGCGGTTCTGGTCGCGCGACCCCACGCACTGGAACCAGGCGATTTTTTTTGGCTCCTTGTGGTCCGAGGGCCTTACCAGGTGGCCGCCGAACGGCCCGGAGGCCGACAGGATTCGTTCGTACTGCATGGAGGTGACGACGTTGGGCAGGCGGTGGTATCCGTAAAAGTCCAGCCTGGACGGATCATAGGGCTTGAACCCCGGAGCCAGAACGATGGCGCCCACCTCCAGTTCGATGAATTCGTCCTGCATGGAGTGGTCAATCGCGTTGACGCCGCAGAACTCCTTGCAGATCTGGCAGCCGCCGGCCTTAAAATGCATGCACACATCCCGGTCGATGGCCGGGATGTTCGGCACGGCTTGGGCATAGGGGACATAGATGGGCTTGCGGCCCCTGAGCCCCATGTCGTATTCCGAAGGAATGAGCTGCAGGGTGCGGGTGGTGAATTCCCGATTGATTTTTTCCAGGGTGATATGCCCCGTGGGGCAGAGGGAGGCGCAGGCCCCGCACCCGAAACAGGCGTCGGTGTTGAGGTGATAGGGCGTGTCGACCTTCATGTCCACACCGCGGCCGGTGAGGCTGATGGCCCTGGCACCCATTTTTTCGCACACCCGGGTGCATAATCCGCAGAGGATACAGGTGTCGGCTTCCTTGTGAAAACGGATTTCCGTGATGCCGTATTTTTTTGCGAGTTTCTGAATGGCCGGGACTTCGGGACAGCGGGCCAAAAGCAGCTCCACAATCAGCTTTCGGCCTTCCCGGACCAGTTCCGTTTCGGTGTTGACCTCCATGCCCTCCCAGATGGGATAGTTGCAGGAAGTTACGAAGCGGGTCCGGCGTCCGTCAAAAACCTCCACCGTGCATACCCGGCACATACCGGCCGGTTCAAGGGCCTTGTGGTTGCAAAGGGTCGGGATGTCCACCCCGTATTTTTCCGCCACCTGGAGGATATACTGCCCCTCTTCGCCCTGAACCGTCTTTCCGTTTAGCTTGAAAGTAATCATAACTGTTCTATCCTTGGCATATCAGTGCCTTAATCCTGAAACCCTGTCAAAAAAACAAGAAAAGTTTCAACCCTTTTGAATAAAGATAGAGTTCATTATTTCTTGTCTCTTGTTTCCAGTTTCTGGTTTCTGCGGCTATGCCGCTTTAGCAGATCCTGATCGCGTCAAACTTGCAACCTTCGTAACAGATACCGCATTTGATGCATTTGCCCTGGTCGATGCTGTGGGCTTTTTTCTTTTCGCCGGAAACGGCGCCTTGCGGGCATTTTTTGGCGCATACGCCGCAGCCCGTACAGGCATCCGCATCGATTTCGTAATGAAATAGCGGCTTACAGACACCGGCCGGGCATTTTTTGTCCTGGATATGGGCTTCGTATTCATCCCTGAAATAAAGAATGCTCGTTAAAACCGGGTTCGGCGCCGAGGTGCCCAGTCCGCACAGGGAGAATTTCTGCATCATGGCCCCGATCTCCTCCAAAAGCTCGATGTCTCCCTCCTTGCCGTTGCCCTGGCAGATGTCGGTGAGGATTTTGAGCATTTGTTTTAAACCTTCCCGGCAGGGGTTGCACTGCCCGCAGGATTCATCCTTAAGAAAGTCCACAAAATACCGGGCCAAATCCACCATGCAGGTGTCCTGGTCCATGACGATCATGCCCCCGGACCCCATGATGGAGCCAACCTTCGCCAGTTCGTCAAAATCCACGGGCAGATCCAGAAACTGTTCCGGAATGCATCCGCCGGAGGGCCCGCCGGTCTGGACCGCCTTGAATTTCTTTTTTTTAGGGATTCCGCCGCCGATTTTGAAGATGATGTCACGAAGGGAGATCCCCATGGGCACTTCCACCAGTCCGGTATTGTTGATCTTACCCACGAGGCTGAATACCTTGGTCCCCTTGCTGCGTGCGGTGCCCATGGATGTGTACCAGTCCGCCCCCTTGAGCATGATGGCCGGCACATTGGCGTAGGTTTCCACGTTGTTCAGATTGGAGGGGCTTTCTCGGAATCCTTTTTCTACGGTATGCACGTATTTGGCCCGGGGGCGACCGACCTTGCCCTCCAGTGAGGCCATGAGTGCCGTAGATTCCCCGCAAACAAACGCCCCGGCACCTGTGGAGATATTAATGTTAAACGAGAAATCGGTTCCTGCGATGTTTTCCCCCAGCAGTCCGTAGCTTTTAGCCTGTTTGATCGCTGTCACCAGGCGTTTGACAGCCAGGGGGTATTCGTTGCGCACATAGATATAGCCCTGGCTTGAGCCGATTCCCAGCGCTGCGATCAGCATTCCTTCGATAACGCTGTGGGGATCTCCTTCCAGAACGCTTCGATCCATGTATGCCCCGGGGTCGCCTTCATCCGCGTTGCAGATGATATAACGATTTCCGTGGTGTTTGGCGCAGGTGGCCCATTTGATGCCGGTCGGAAAACCGCCGCCCCCCCGGCCGCGAAGACCGGACGCCTTTATGGTTTCAATGATTTCCTGGGGGTTGTTTTTCTTCAGGGCCTGGAGAAAGGCGACATATCCTTTCCTGGCGAAATATTCCTCGATACGATCCGGGTCGATGTACCCGCAGTTGCGCATGGCCACCTTGATCTGGGCGCTGTAGAAGGGAGCCTCCTCCATGAAGGGAATGCCATCGACCGGCCGGATTGCAGCCAGCGGATTTTCGATTTCATCCTCCAGAAGGCTTCTGGGATCCTTCATCTGACCGAGGATCCATTTTTTATGGGTTTTGAAGTCTCCCGCCAGGTAGCCTTCAATGACCTCGACGATTTTGTCTTCTTGGATTTTTTTATACATGATCCGGGGTTTGTCCGCGGCCAGAATCTCAACCAGCGGCTCCTGCTCGCAGAATCCGATGCAGCCGGTCTGACGGATCTGAATGGTGGCATTTCCCCGGAAGGCTTCCTGGGCCCGGTTCAGGGCCGCTCGAGCGCCCGCCGCGATGCCGCAGGAGGCCATGCCGATATTGATCCTGATCCCTTCCGGAGCATAGATCTGTTTTGCATAAGTCCGACGTATTGCATTCAGGTCTTCCAAGGACTGGATTTTCATGATAGCCGCCTCTTATCTGTATTATTCGTATTGGGCCAGTATTTTTTCCAGCGCGTCGGTTTGAATCCGGCTGTGCATGTCTTCGTTGATTTTAATGACGGGTCCTAAACTGCAGCAGCCGATGCAGCGGACGGATTCAAGGGTGAAGCGGTGATCCGCAGTGGTTTGGCCGTCTGTGATCTGGAACATGTTTTCGAGTTTTTCGTGAATCTTCGCGCCGCCCCGGACATGACAGGCTGTGCCCAGGCAGACGGAAATGATGTTCCGGCCTCTGGGTTCCAGACTGAACGTGCTGTAGAAGGTTGCTACGCCGTAAATCTGGCTCATGGGAAGGCTAATCTTTGTGGCAAGGTATGTCAGCGCGGGTTTGGGGAGATAGTTATAACGTTTCTGAATGGCCTGAAGTATCATAATCAGGTTTTCTCGGCTCAGGCCGTATTCCGTTTCAATGATGGTGTCCAGCTCCATGTAGTCGATGGCGTCGGGCGTTTCCATCATGGCTGCCTCATTCATGTACGAACCTCCAAAAAATGATGGTAGTACGCATCAGGGATCCATCCGCGACGAAAACGGCCCTGTCAGGAAACAGTCATCTGTGTCACAGGACAGTTTTCAATACAGGCTCCGCAGCCTGTGCACCGGTCTTCAATGATGCTGCGGGCGCGCTTGCGAACCTTCACTTTGAAGTTGCCCGGAGATCCCTCTACGGATTCAATGTCTGCGTAGGTGATAAGCTCGATGTTCAAATTCCGGCCGACCTCGACCAGTTTGGGCGAGATGATTCACATGGCGCAGTCATTGGTGGGAAAGGTCTTGTCCAGTTGGGCCATGACGCCGCCGATGGACGGCTCTTTTTCAACCAGATAAACATAATAGCCGGAGTCCGCAAGATCCAGAGCGGACTGCATGCCGGCAATACCTCCGCCGACCACCAACACCGACCCCACAAGATTTTTGGCCATAACTTTCTCCTCTTTGCAGGTCCTCCGTCAGCCGCATGTCGAGCTGACCAGCGTGCCAAAATGAAACCTATTGGATATTATGGATAAAAGGATTTCATGACAGTAATTTTTAAATTAAAATTTCTTGATATCTATTATCATTTATGATGTCAATAAAATTTTAGGTAAAAAACAAAATGGAAATGGTAAACAAAGGCTTTGCTGCTTTTCGCCCATGGCCCTCGGAATAAAAGCGGTGCGTATGAAAATACGCTGGAGTCGATGCTATTTAAAAACACAACAGGTCCCCAGATGATGGACGGCGTTGTTAAACCCAACCTCATCGTGCTTTGCGGTCCCACCGGGATCGGAAAAACCCGGGTGTCGGTGGTTTTGGCCGAGGTGTTCAACGGCTGCATTGTCAGCGCCGACTCCATGCAGGTTTACCGGTATATGGATATCGGTACCGCCAAACCGGGTCCCAAGGAGCGGGGGGGGATAGCCCATTTCATGATGGATGTGGCCGACCCGGATGAACTCTTTGACGCGGGAAGGTATGCCGCAGGCGCCCGCGACG
>DYLE01000104.1 GCA_020722245.1 Desulfonema limicola | reverse complement strand
CCGGGTCCACCTTGCCGATGTCTGTCAATGCATCCATAAGCGGTATGCGCCGCCAGGGCGCAGCCAAATCGATGGGCGTCTTCTGGTATTCCACTGATGTCGAACCCACTACCTGAATCGCCGCCTCCCGGAACATCTCCTCGGTCAAGGCCATGAGGTCTTCATAGGTGGCATAGGCCTGGTAAAACTCCAGCATGGTAAACTCCGGGTTATGCTGGGTGGATATCCCCTCGTTTCTGAAATTCCGGTTGATCTCAAAGACCCTTTCAAACCCGCCCACCACCAGGCGTTTTAAATACAGCTCCGGCGCGATCCTTAAATAGAGGTCCATGTCCAGGGCGTTATGATGGGTCTTAAAAGGCTGGGCCTCGGCGCCCCCTGGAATCGGCTGCATCATGGGGGTTTCCACCTCCATAAAGCCCCGTTTTAACAAAAACATGCGAAGGCTCTGGATCAGTCCGCTTCGCTTGACAAACAGCTCACGGACATCAGGGTTCATGATCAGATCCAGGTACCTCTGGCGGTAGCGCTTTTCCGGGTCTTTTAAGCCATGAAACTTTTCAGGCAGGGGAAGCATGGCCTTGGCCAGAAGCCTTAAGGAATCGGCAAGCAGGGTCCATTCGCCTGTTTTGGTTTGAAACATACGGCCCGTGAGCCCCACAAAATCTCCGATGTCCATTTTTTTAAAAAGGGCATAACTCTCATCCCCCACTTTATCCTGCCGCAGGTAGGCCTGAAGCTGGCCGGTCCGGTCCCGAAAACGAATAAAAGAGGATTTGCCGAACCGGTTGATCGCCATGATGCGTCCGGCCGCGGATATGGAGGTGTTCTCAATCGAGGTATCCCCGGAAGGGTTTTCAACGGCTTCTCGAATCTGGGAAATAGTGTGCGTCACCACAAAATCGTTGGGAAAAAGCTCAACCCCGGATTCCTTTAACTCCCTCAGCTTTTCTTTCCGTTGTTCAATGATGTCGGATGTCGGATTCATGCTTTTAAATTAACCTATTTAAAAAAAACAAAAAGGTCCAAACCGGGACCCCTTTATATTCATCCGGCTTGCTATCGTATTTGCCGCTCTCAGTCAAGTCTAAGTTGTGAAGGGATGGTTTTGCCGAATCAGGCTTGGGACTAAAGGGCATGGGAAGGGGGATTGGTCTCCCGCGGCAGCTTGAGGATAAACCTGGTCCCTTTTCCAGGAGCGCTGCGCACGTCGATCAACCCATTATATGAGGTGATAATCTGTTGAACAATGGAAAGGCCGAGCCCGGTTCCTTTGGGCTTTTTTGTAAAAAACGGATCAAAAATCGATTTTATCATATCCTCCGTCATGCCGCAACCGTTGTCGGTCACGGTGATGCGGATGTATTTTTTACCTTCCGGGGATGCCTGAACCTCAATCCGTCCCTGGTCGGCGATGGCCTGGTCCGCATTCAGCAGAAGGTTTAGCATGACCTGCCTTAAGTGTTCGGGATCGATCTTGATATACATTCCTGGAGAAAAGTTTTTTATGATGGAAACCCTGGGGTTATGCCGGTTATCGGTTTGAAAACCCGCCACGATGTCATCCAGCAGATTATCCAGTTCAATAAGCTTGGCCTGGCCGGGCTTGGGTTTTGCAAACAATAGAAATTCATTGACCAGGGAGCTGATCCGATCCGCATCCCGGGAAATGATCTCCATCAGCCTGTTTCGATCCGGGGAAAAGGGGATATCCTCCTTTAATATCTGTATGGCGCCGTACATGGAAGCCAGAGGATTTTTAATTTCATGCGCAAGACCGGCCGCCATTTCGCCGGTGGCCGCCAGTTTTTCAACACGCATCATCTGCTCCTCCATGGCCCAGAGGTCCTGCTTGGCCCTCCTTTCCTGCTCGGCCAGAAAACCGCTTAAAAACGCGATGGCAAAGCAGGCGAGGATCGTGATCAGGATTTTATAGATCACATACTCCCAGTCGCAGTTGGCCGCCAGCATGCCGGCATTCATGCCGAAAGGGTTGATGAGGCTGTAATACTCAAGATCCACCAGTAGGCCGTACTGAATGCTGCAGGCGATTGCGATGATCATCGCTCCCCTTCTGAAAGTCACCATGCTGGCATAGATGATCACCACCAGGTATAGAAAAGAAAAGGCGCTTGAAAAGCCGCCTGTGACGTAAACGATGGAGGTGACCAGAAAGGTATCGATAATCAGCTGAACATACCCGAACCGGACCAGCGGTTTGAGGTAGGGCAGAATAGCGGCATAGAACCCCGAAAGGATCAGAATCAATGCGGCCGTCATGTTGAGGGGTACGAGGGGGCGGTCAAAAAAGGAAAGGTTTTCATGCCCCCCGACGATAAAAGCGGAACCCAGCAGAACCGCCGCAAAGAGCGCCCGAAAAAATATCAGCCACTTCAGCTTTCGATTCAGGTCCAGCTCGGGCTTTTGGGTGCGTTTGATCTTCACATTCCGGTTTATCCTGAAATCGCTCCCGCCAACTGGAATATGGGAAGATACATGGAGATGACCAGACCGCCGATGGTCACCCCTAAGAACACCAGCATGAAGGGCTCGATCAATGCGGTCAGGTTGTCCACGGCCTGGTCCACCTCCTCCTCATAAAAATCAGCGATTTTCTCCATCATCGCATCAATGGCGCCGGTGGACTCCCCCACCGCGATCATCTGGCAGACCATGGGCGGGAACACGCCGGTCTCAGACAGGGGATCGGCAATGGTTTGCCCTTCGGCAATACCCGTGCGCACCCTGTATAGCGCATTTTCTATGGTCTTGTTGCCGGCGGTTTTGGCGACGATATCCAAGGCCTCCAGGATGGCCACCCCGCTGGCGAGCATGGTCCCCATGGTTCGGGTGAAGCGGGCCACTGCGACCTTGCGGATCAGAATGCCAATCACCGGGAGCTTAAGGAGCATATCATCCACCACCACACGCCCCTTTTCGGTTTTGTAAAACCGGCGAAACGCAAAGATAAACAGGATAATCGCCACGATGATATAAAGGATCTTGGATTTCACGAAATTGCTCAAGGCCACGACCACCCGGGTCGGCGCCGGAAGGGCTTTTCCAAAGTCGGCGAACATTTCCTGAAACACCGGAATGACAAAGATCAGGATCACCGCCAGCACGAGAGCTGCGATAATCAGGGTGACGATGGGATAGGTCATGGCGCCCTTGACCTGCGCCCTTAACCGCGCCGCCTTTTCCATATAGGCGGAAAGCCTTCTTAAAATCACATCCAGGATACCGCCGGCCTCACCGGCCGCGACCATGTTGACAAACAGCGCATCAAACTGATGCGGATATTTTTTTAAGGCCTCGGCCAGGGTCTGCCCGCCCTCGACGGACGTTTTAATGTCCTTGATCATTTTTTTAAAGGTCACGTTTTCCTGCTGCGCATGAAGGATGTCCAGGCACTGAATAATCGGAAGGCCGGCATCAATCATGGTGGAAAACTGCCTGCAGAAAATAATAATATCCTGATGCTGGACCTTGGGCTGAAGAAAGGCGACGTTTTCGAAAAGGTCCTTGGGCTTCTTTTTTATTTTTTGCGGGGTGATGCCCTGTCTGCTGAGACTGGCGCGGACCTCCTCTTCATTGGCCGCCTCCATCTCACCTTTTCGAATCTGGTTGCTTCTGCCCCGGCCTTCCCAAACGTAAACCGGCATATGCCCCCCTTTAGAGTCGATTCAGAAAAACGAGCCCATCACATAACTCTATACAGACAGAAAACAATAAGGTACTCCACAGACAACCTGATTTTCTGGGCTATTCTATCATTTTGGCTGGCCGCGTCAAGACAATAATTGCCAAAGTATTGATTTATATTATTAACATAACCCTGTGGGGATGGTATTGAAGGCGGCCTCGGGTTTAGCAGAAGGGGGATCCTATCTTTTCGTTTTAATCCAGCACCTTTTTAAGCCTTGCGCCGGCTTTATTGGAAAGGGTGCCTTTAGCCCGCGCGATTTCGATGGTGGCCTGACCCAGCCGGCGATAGAGGGATAAAACCTCCGGCGAAAGTGAGGCCATAGCCTCCAGATGCTTTTCCACGATTTCCACATCCCCCCGGGCGATGGGTCCGGTGAGCGCACTGGGAATCCCCACGGTTTCGATGTTTTTAAGCGTACCCTCGATCAACGGTTTTAAAATCCGGAACGCATCCGACCTTTCCACCCCGGATGCGGCGATCAGTGTAAACGCCAGTTCCATAACGGTCACCAGGTAGTTTGAGGCGACCACCGCGGCCGCATGATACAGCATCTTTCCCGCAGTCTTTATGGTAAAGGGAATCGCGCCCAAATCCGACGCGATCTGTGCGGCGGTTTCAACCGCCTTTTCATCCCCCTCAACGGCCACCATGATTTTCGCAAAGGGGTTTCCCGGTGCAAGGGTCGCAAAGCTTTGAAGCGGATGCATGGATCCGATGCAGGCGCCGCAGGATCTTGCCGGGGAAAGGACAGCCGAGGAGAGTGCGCCGCTGCAGTGAAACACCATGGCATCCTTCTGAAAACCGTCGTGTTGAGCAATGGTCCGGCAGACCTCGGCAATGCACTGATCCGGGGTGGTGATAAAAACGATATCGGCCTGTTTGGCGGCGATCCAGGTCTTATCAAACACCATCTGGTCTGCCTGAACGGTCCTGGCAGCCTTCAGGGCCGAGGTGAGGGTTTTGCTGGCAAACCCGGCGGGGAGATAACCGGCCCCGGCCAGTTGACCGGCAAGGGCGATGCCGACCTTGCCGCAACCGATAATGGCAAACCTTGGTTTCATCCTGCCTATGTATTACATGCGAATATTTAAACCTGTCAACCTGAAACAGGCATCCCTCTGAGTTTTCAGGTTGACAGCATCCTTTAAACATGAGATTTTCAAAGAATGAAAGAGCGGATCATTGTTATTGCCGAACATGCCGGGGGCCGGGCCGCGCCGGTCACCGGCGAACTGGTTGCCTGCGCCCAGGTCATTCAAAACCATCTGGGTCTGGATATTCAAATTCTGGTTGCCGGGCAGGGCATTGAAGTGTTGGCCGACAAGCTGGCCCGGCAAACCGGGCTGGATGTGGTCGCCATCCCCATGGATGAACCCGCAGGCGATGAAACCGGCTTTTACAAACGCCTGCCGAAAAGCTTGTTCGCGGATCTTCATCCCGCCTATATCTGCATCGCCCACACCCCCAGGGGGCTTGATTTCGCCGGAGGGCTTGCAGCCAGGCTTGACGCTGCTTTTATTCCCGGGGTTGAAAAGGTAGTCCAACACGAAAAGGGCGTGTGTTTTACCCGGGGGGTGTTTAACGATAAGCTCATGTCCGAGGTGATCTCCAATGCATCGGTAACCGTGCTCACAGTCCAGCCCGGCCGGTTCAAACCCAATCTTCCGACCGCGGTTTTGCCCGGCCGGGTTCGGGTTCAAAAAGCCGTTACTGTACCCGCAGGTTCCCGGTTTATGGGGTACCAATCGAAACAGTCAGGCCCATCGGCCCTGGATGCCGCAGAGGTCATCGTTTCCGCAGGAAACGGAATCGGAAATAAAGAAAACCTTGATCTGATATACCGGCTGGCTGAAATTTTTCCAAAATCCGCTGTTGCCGGATCCCGGCCGGTCTGCGATAAAAAATGGCTGACCTACAAACACCAGGTGGGAACCACCGGCAGACGGGTCGCCCCCAGGCTTTATATCGCCTGCGGCATATCCGGCGCCAGCCAGCACATCGCGGGGATGCGGGACTCCGGGTTCATCGTGGCCATCAACCGGGATCCGCGCGCGGCGATCTTTAATTTCGCGGATGCCTGTGTTGTGGAGGACCTGACCTCATTTATTCCTTTGCTGATTGAAACCTACCAGAATGAAAACCGCTGAACGGCTGCTTAAAATATACAGCAGGTTACATTCACGATTCGGGCATCAGCGCTGGTGGCCGGGAGAAACCGATGAAGAGGTGGTGATCGGCGCAATCCTGACCCAGAACGTGGCCTGGAAGAATGTGGTCACGGCCCTGGCCCGCCTCAAGGAAAACAA
Organism: Desulfonema limicola; assembly: GCA_020722245.1. GTDB lineage: Bacteria > Desulfobacterota > Desulfobacteria > Desulfobacterales > Desulfosalsimonadaceae > DYLE01. The sequence goes on along the minus strand of DYLE01000104.1, from coordinate 2,556 downwards.
CCTGCTCTCCCTGAATGCGATTTTTAAAACCGAGGCCGCAGCCCTGGCACCCCTGATCCGGTCCTCCCGCTTTTTTAATCAAAAGGCGGAAAAGCTGAAAACCTTCTGCCGGCTGCTGTTTAATGATTACCACGGCAGCCTGGAGGCCATGTTCGCCCAGCCGGTCCCCTCCCTTCGCAAACAGATGCTCGGGCTCAAGGGCTTCGGCGAGGAAACCGTGGATTCCATCCTTTTATATGCGGGCCGAAAGCCGGTGTTTGTCATCGACGCCTATACCAAACGGATTTTCTCCAGGATCGGGCTTGCCGATGAGGACTGGAACTACCAGGCCTGCCAGCGGTTTTTCATGGATCATCTGCCGGAAAATGTTGAACTCTATAACGACTACCACGCCCAGATCGTGGCCCTGGGAAACACCCTCTGCCGCAAAAAACAGCCCGAATGCCCGTCATGCCCGGTTCGCCGGCTGTGTCGATTCGGCCGCGGTCAAAAGGAGGTCTGAGCATGCCCGCTTCACCATCGCACGAGGATCTGCTCCATCAGGTTTGCCGGCTGAAAGAGGAAAATGAAAGGCTTCGTCGGGAAATCGAAAGCCTTAAGCAGAGCAGACAAACCTATCAAATGCTCGTGGAAAACGTTCCGGACATGATATGGATCATGTCCGCGGACCGGTTTGAGCTGAAATACCTAAGCCCTGCCGCAAAACTGCTGACCGGGTATACCGCTGAGGAGGCATTGGAAAAATCCTTTCAGGATATTCTCTCTCCGGCCTCCTATGCAAAAGCAGCGGCATACTTTGCCGAAGAGATAGAAAAACTCAAAACCGACAAAACCCTGATGACAAAGACCCATACCCTGGAGATAGAGTATATCCAAAAGGACGGCTCCTCCAAATGGGTCAGTATAACCGCCAGGCCCGTTTTCGATAAGAATAACAATTTAACGGAGATCATCGGCGTCTCCAGGGATATCAGCAAACAGGTAGAAGCCCAAAAAGCCCTTGAAAAAAGCGAGGAACGCTACCGGACCCTGTTTGAAACCTCACGGGATACGATCTATATCACCACCCGGGAGGGGCGGTTTGTCGAGATCAACCCGGCCGGCCTGGAGCTCTTCGGTTATACCAAAGAGGAAATTTTTAAGTTAGACTTAAAGCAGCTTTATTTTAATCCTGAAGACAGGGAGAAATTTCAGAAAGCCATTGAAAGGGAGGGGTATGTTCGGGATTATGCGGTGAAATTCAAAAAAAAGGACAACACGCCCCTTGATTGCTTGATCACCTCAACCCTTCGGCGCTCAGAAGACGGCGCCATCCTCGGCTACCAGGGGATTATTCGGGACATCAGCGCCCAAAAGCGCATGATGGCCCAGCTTTACCAGGCCCAGAAAATGGAAGCCATCGGCACCCTGGCCGGAGGCATCGCGCACAACTTCAACAACCTGTTGATGACGATTCAGGGAAATACCTCCCTGATGCTGATGAAAACCGGGCCGGATGATCCGAATTTTCAAAGATTAAAAACCATTGAAAAGCAGATTCAGTATGGATCGGACCTGAGCAAACAGCTTCTCGGCTTTGCCCGAAGGGGTCAATACCAGGTTAAAACGATTAACCTCAACGCCCAGATCCAGGCGAGCGCCACAATGTTTGCCGCCGCGAAAAAGGAAATCACCATTCAGACCCGGTTCTTCGATGGACTTTGGGCCGTGGAAGCAGACCCCGGCCAGATGGACCAGGTCATGTTAAACCTTTATGTCAACGCCTGGCAGGCCATGCCGGGCGGCGGCACAATCTATATTCAAACTCAAAACATCACCCTCGGCAAATACCAGCTGGCCTCGTTCCAGTACAGACCGGGCGACTATGTGAAGATCAGCGTGACGGATACGGGAGTGGGAATGGACGAGACTGTCAAACAGAAGATATTTGAGCCCTTCTTCACCACCAAGGAGCCGGGGCAGGGGACCGGGCTGGGGCTCTCCTCGGTCTACGGTATTGTGAAAAATCATGGGGGATACATCACCGTCTACAGTGAGCCCGGAAAAGGGGCAACCTTTAATATCTACCTGCCGGCAACTCATAAATCGGTGGAAGATCAGGAAAAGACGGAAAACCTCCTATTCATGGGAAGGGAAACGGTTCTTCTGGTGGACGATGAGCCGATCATTATCGAAACCGCTCAAATCATGCTGTCTGAACTCGGATACACCGTTTTGACCGCCGACAACGGAGAAACCGGCATCGATCTATTCAGGCGTTACAAGGGAGAAATCGATGTGGTGATTTTAGACCTGATCATGCCGAAAATGAGCGGGGCCGAAACCTTCAATAGGATAAAATCCATCGACCCGGCCGCCAGGGTGCTGCTCTCCAGCGGTTACAGCCGAAACGGCCAGGCCGAGGAACTTCTGCAAAAGGGATGCAGCGGGTTTATTCAGAAGCCCTTCAACATCCTCGAGCTCTCAAGAAAGGTCAGGGAGGTGCTTGACGGAAGCGGCGGGGGTGCGTGACATTTTTATGGGTATTTTTTATGCACATGCGCGGTTTTCCCAAAA
>DYLE01000103.1 GCA_020722245.1 Desulfonema limicola | reverse complement strand
AAAAATGAAGGATTTAACCACAGAGATCACAGAGAACACCGAAAAAATTTTTTCAATTATTTTCTCTGTGCCCTCTGGGATAAAAATATTTTGAAAAAATCCATAAGTTACTTACTGTAAAAATACCGCATAGCGGGATAGATAGCTTTTTTGGATTAAAAATCAAATAAAGGGGGCGAATCAATTTCCTGGTTTGCCCTTTTTTGTTGACCCAAGGATCAAAGGACGCACATGGCTGCCTTGCCTGAATCGGTGATGATCATCATTTTAGCCGCCGGCAAAGGGACCCGCATGAAGTCGGATAGGGCCAAGGTGCTTCATCAGATCTTCGGAAGGCCGATGATCTGCTATGTGGTGGATACAGCTGTACAGGTCGCAGGCAGTGGGGTAGTCGTGGTGATCGGAACCCAGGCCGAGCAGGTGAGGGAGCTGGTTTTGAAAACCGCCGATGTGAGGTTTGCCGTGCAGTCGGAGCAGAAGGGGACCGGTCATGCAGTCGGATGCGCCTTGCCGCTTTTGCCTGAAACCTGCCGTGATGTGGTGATCCTGTCCGGGGATGTACCCCTGATTCGACCTCAGACCGTGGCCCGTCTTGGAAGAACCCATTTGGAAAGCGGCAATACGGTGACCATGATGGGGCTTCGGCTTGAAACCCCCTATGGATACGGACGGATCATTTTAAACCAAAAGGGTCTGGTGGAGCGGGTTGTTGAGGAATCGGATGCATCTGATGCAGAAAAGCGTATTCAAATCGTAAATTCAGGTGTTTATTGTATTAAGAAGGATTTTTTGAAACGGTTTTTACCCAGGATTCAAGCGGACAATGCGCAAAAGGAGTTCTACCTGACCGATATTATCGGAATCGCCAGGCAAAATGACCAACAAATCGGGCTGATGATCTGCGACGACGAACGGGAATTGATGGGCATCAATACCCTGGAGGATTTGCGCCGGATTGAGGCCTTGTGGGATGATCCAGGAAATTATCTTGACTTTAAAGCGGATTAGAGATTATAAATTAAACGGTCGGATGAGGTGAAAATTGGATACTCAAAACGTGATGCACCAGTTCGATGAGATCGAGCAAAAGGTTGTCAGGTTAATTCAACTCAATAAATCCCTTGAGGCTGAAAACGCCCAGCTTGAAAAAAAGGTAAAAACGCTGGAGGCGGAGCTCAAGACCAAACAAGATGTTGAAAACCGATTTTCGGAACAAAAGGCGCAAATTCGTTCAAAGATCGACGGCATTCTGGCAAAACTCAACAGTGTTTCCGAAAAATAAGGCCGGGATATAAACCGCGTTGTGGTTTACGCTCGAAAAGGATAGCCTTTTTAACTGGTGGAACAGATTCTAACAATTGAAATTTTAGGGGAGGTATTCAGGTTTAAAGCGGAAGAGGGGGATTTAAATGCCGAGGAGATTGCGCAGCATCTAAAGGAGGAGGTTCACAGGGTGGAAGCGCAGTTCCCCTCACAGGCGTTGAAGACCCATAAACTGGCGATTTTGATGCTGGCTGCATTAAATATTTCAAAACAGTATATTGAGCTTTCGAATCATCATTTGCGTTTTTTAGAATCGGTTTCTTCCCGGGCCGCCCGTTTGGGTCATATGATGGAAAAAAAGCCCGAGGAGTTAAATGGTTAAGCGGTGTTATCGATACATCACTTTAAATGAAACGCCGTATTTTTATCGAGGATTTTCTTACAGCGGCGGAGAGTTCGTGTTTGTAGCCCCTGCTGCGATCGTGATTGAATAATGTCTCTTGTCCCAACAGTCAAATTACGGGGGCCTTCGCTGGTTCCGGTGTGCATGTTCCCAATATGCGGAAAAGCCTAAAGGATCCATAAGGCGCCCACCTTGATCAAGCTGGTTCAAGGTCTCTTTCAACACGTTCGCGGCGGGGGCAATCTCTTGCAGCCCCTGTGCGCCGGCAACATTCACGCCTTTCTTAATCCCCCACATTTTTTCTATCATTTTAGTTTAGTCATAATGATGACCTGGCTGAGGTTTGACAGGCGGCGGTTTTGTGACCACCAGCCTCATTTCTTTAATTTTAATATTTTTCAGGAGTAGAGAATGTATGCCACATATATATTGCTTATTGTCATCGGCGGGCTTCTCGGGTTTGTAGGCTTCCATTTTCTGAGGGAACGGATCGCCACAGAAAAATCAAAAGAGGCCGAAAATCATGCGGCAATGATTGTTCATACGGCAGAGCAGAAAGCCCAGTCTCTGATAAAAGAGGCCCAGCTGGAGGCCAAGGACCGGCTGCTCAAGATGAAGAACGATTTTGATGCGGAAACCGCCGATGCCCGGGCAGAAATAAAAAGCCTGGAAAAACGGCTTCAACAGAAGGAAGAGCATTTAGACAAAAAAAATGAACAGATTGAAGCGCAGACCAAGGAGATGGCCCGCAGGGAGAAGGCGATTCATCAAAAGGAGGCCGAAATTGAGGTTCTAAAAAAGGAATACAATGAAATGATCACTCAGGAGCGCAAAAAGCTGGAAGCCTTATCCGGTCTGACCGCTGAAGGCGCCAAGGAGCTTCTGCTTCAGTCCATGGAAAACGAGGCCAAGCACGATGCCGCCAAGCTGATCAAGCGGATCACCACCGAGGCCAGGGAGAACGCGGACAAGGAGGCGAAAAAAATTATCGCCACCGCGATTCAGCGCTACGCCGGGGATTTTGTCGTGGAACGCACGGTCTCAGTGGTTCAGCTTCCCGACGATGAGATGAAGGGCCGGATCATCGGACGGGAGGGAAGGAATATTCGCGCCCTGGAGGCGGCCACCGGGATCGATCTGATCATTGACGATACCCCGGAGGCGGTGATCCTGTCGGGCTTCAATCCCGTGCGGCGCGAGGTGGCCAGGCTATCCCTCATCCGACTCATCGAGGACGGCCGCATTCATCCGGCCCGGATCGAGGATATCGTTAAAAAGGTCGGTGAGGAGGTCGAGGTAGCGATCAAGGAAGCCGGCGACCAGGCGGCCTTTGATCTGGGGGTCCACGGCTTGAGCAACGAGCTGATCCGGTATCTGGGGATGCTCAAATTCCGGACCAGCTATGCCCAGAACATGCTGCAGCACTCCGTTGAGGTGGGTTTCTTATGCGGCGCAATGGCTGCGGAGCTGGGGCTCAACGTCAAACTGGCCAAACGGATGGGGCTGCTTCATGACATCGGAAAGGCGGTGGACCATGAGGTGGACGGGTCCCATGCGGAGATCGGGGCCCGGCTGGCGAAAAAATGCGGGGAGTCCTCCAGGGTCGTGCATGCGATTGCCGCCCATCATGAAGAAATTCCGCCCGAATCCATCTATGATGTGCTGGTTCAGGCCGCCGACGGGCTGTCCGGGGCAAGGCCGGGGGCCAGAAAGGAGCTGCTTGAAAACTACATCAAACGGCTTGAGGAACTGGAGGCGATCGCCAACTCGTTTAAGGGGGTTTCCAACGCCTATGCCATACAGGCCGGCAGGGAGCTTCGGGTGATTGTGGACGGAGGCAGCATATCCGATGAGAATGCCGTGCTGCTGAGCCGGGATATTGCCAGAAAGATTGAGGAGTCGTTGACCTTTCCGGGGCAGATCAAGGTCATGGTGATCCGGGAAACCAGGGCCGTGGAATACGCGAACAAGTAAGGGTATTATTGAACATGAGCGTGATGGACATATTGCAGGAGCGCGGGTTCATAGAAAACACCACCCATGACCAGGAATTGAAGGCGTATGTGGCATCCGGGCCGGTTGCCTGCTACATCGGGTTTGACCCCACGGCGTCGAGCTTTCATGTGGGCAGCCTGGTACCCATGATGGCTTTAAAACACATGCAGGACAACGGGCATCGGCCCATCGCCCTGGTCGGCGGCGGGACCGGCCTGGTCGGCGATCCCAGCGGCAAGACCGAAATGCGCAAGCTGCTGACCGTTGAAATGGTGGAGGAAAACGCATGCGGGCTGAAAAGCCAGCTCTCCCGCTTTATTCGCTTTGATTCGGGCGCTGCGCTTTTGGTCAACAATGCGGACTGGCTGGTGGGCCTGGAGTACATTCCGTTTTTAAGGGATATCGGCCGGCATTTTTCCGTAAACCGAATGATCAAGGCGGAAAGCTATCGAATGCGCATTGACTCGGAAGAGGGTTTAAGTTTTATCGAGTTCAACTATATGTTGCTTCAGGCCTATGATTTTTTAAAGCTCTATGACGACTACGGCTGCCGTCTTCAGATGGGCGGGGCCGACCAGTGGGGGAACATTGTGGCCGGGATCGAACTGATCCGCAAAATGCGTCAGGAAACCGCCTTCGGCATCACCTTTCCGCTGGTCACCACCAGCAGCGGCGCAAAGATGGGGAAAAGCGCCGCAGGCGCGGTCTGGCTGGATGCGGAAAGAACAAGCCCTTATGACTATTTCCAATACTGGGTAAACACGGATGATCGGGATGTCGCGCGGTTTTTGGCGCTCTTTACCTTTCTCCCCATGGATGAGATCAACGCGGTCAAGACCCTTAAGGATGCGGATCTCAACCACGCGAAATTTATTTTAGCCTATGAAGCCACCAAACTCTGCCATGGAAAGGCAGAGGCTGATAAAGCCTACCTCGGCGCCATGGCCGCCTTTGGACACCGAAAGATTCCAAAATCAATTCTGCCCTCAAGCGATATTCCAGGAAGGGTCGATGTCGGAGAAATAAATCTGGGGAGTGGTGTGGATGTTTCGATTTCCTCAGAGGTCGTGCCCCATTCCTTTCTTGAAAACGCCAAACTGGCCTTAGGGATTCCGGCGTTTAAACTGTATCATCAGGTGGGGCTGGCCACGTCCGGCAGCGCGGCAAGACGCCTGATTCAGCAGGGCGGCGCATATTTAAATGGAAACCGTCTCGACTCCGCGGAATACATGGTGACCACCGCAGACCTTGATAACGGGGAGATCCTGTTGAGGGCCGGCAAGAAGAAGTTTCACAAGATCAAGGTGTCCGCATAAAAATCATCGAAAAAGCCTTAATCAGTTAAAGCCTTTTCAACATCGATGGTTTGACCGTGGCGGATGTCGATCCAGCGTTGTATCAATCCTTTTTTTTCAAGCTCCTCTTTGAGCTCAATCGGCGGCAGGTAGACCGGTTCATTCCCGAGCCGGAAGCTGCCCCAGTGGACGATCATCAGCTTTTTGGCGCCCAGAAGCTCAAAGGCGCGGACCGTTTCCTTCGGGTTCATGTGGCTTTGCGCCATCACCCAGCGGGGTTCATAGGCCCCCAGGTTGAAGATCGCCAGGTCGATGGCGTAGTCGCGGCCGATCTCGGCAAAGCCGTCAAAATAGGCGGTGTCTCCGGCGATATACAGGGTGGGCCCGCTGGCGGTTTCAATCAGGTAGGAGCCCCATAAGGAGCGGTTGGGACCGACGACGGGATTTCGCATGCTCCAGTGGCGGCAGGGAAGCAAGGTGATGCGCTGTCCGTTCTGAGCGGATTGCTCAAACCAGTCCAGCGGGGTGATGTTTTTCATATGTAAACCGTGAAGAATGCGGTCGTACCCTAAAGGTGAAATAACATGGGTGTTTTTGTCGAAGCCTGCCAGAGTGCGTGTATCCAGATGGTCGTAATGGCCGTGGGTGATTAAAACATGATCCGGCCTGGGGATTTTGCAAAGATCAAAATCAAAAGGGGTGAAATCCGGGATAAAGCCCGGTAGAGCGTGAAACACGGGATCGATGAGTAGATGGGTGTCCTGATCCTTGATCAGCAGACAGGCGTGCTTCAGGTAGGTGAGGGACAGTCCCCGGGATTTTTTTACGGCCGGCCAGTCCACCCTTACCGCAACGACCATTTCATTTTTATAAAGACTCGCATACGGGTTGCGGGTAAACAGCTTCCAGTACAACACCCTTCCTAAAATTCGCCTGCGGTTTCCGGTAAAGGGATCGAGGTAGCGGCCGTTATCATGGTGCAGCCGGAGCCGCGCGATTTCCCGCAAGGTCCGATTTTTTTCTCGGATTTTGATCACGGCTCCTGTCTGCTGGTCTGTCTGGCCGCATCCTTGATTTTTTGCATGGCGTCATCAACGGTATGGGCGGTCTGTTTTGCCCTGTCGATGGCCTCGGTTTTATTGACGCCTTTTTCGGTTTCGGTTTTCATGTCCCGAATCACCAGAATTCCCACAATCAGCATGGCGATGAGAATCACCACAAAAAATGCTCCCCGCATGGATGATGTCCTTTTTTGAATGAAGGGGTTGTCGGTTGAATCATCTGTGTCGTGTCATGAATATAGCCTATTTAAAGAAGGGTGTAAATTTCAAACCTTTTTCAGCTTGGTATAAAGTCATTGATAATCATTTAAAATACTCTTATATTTCAAAAAAATAGGAATTTTGTTGAAAACCCTCATGGATGGACGGCTCACGCTGTGGTTTTCCATAGCCTAAAAACCAGGACCGTTGTTGATTTTGCGCTGCTTTTTCTGCTTGCGATGGTGTCGGTGGATGTCGTTTGGGTCAGGATTGCGGAGCATCATCTGATCCGGGCCAGGGCCGAGCAGGCCCGCCTGAGCCTATCCGCTCTTATGGGACGAATGGATCATCCGGCTGGAAGGGGTCTGGAAGGTTTTCCGGGGTTTGTCATGCTGGATGTGCATGATCCCTCAAACACGGAGCATATGTCCGGCCGGATCAAGGAGGATATCGGAATCAACATCCGTGAGATTACCTTAAATGTTGAAAAAACAGGAAAACCACAGGTCCGTTATGCGGGGAATACCTGGGGGGTGTTCTGGAAACAAAAACGGTATATGATCCTCTCCGACCCTCTGGTGGACAGCGCCGGAATGAAGGGCGCGGCCACCCTTGTGGTGGATTTAAAGGACATTTATCAGACCCTTCGAGGCGCCCAAAAAACCGTGGCGCTTTATCTGGCGATAAACCTTGTTATTATCCTGCTTCTTGGGTTTTACCGGATATCCCGGATGATCTTTAGACCGATTCAACGGATGATTAAAATCACAGAGGGATACAGCGGGGTGCAGCCTCTTTATTTTTATCCGCAGAAACGGCACCATGAATTCAACCGGCTCTCGAACGCCCTGAACCGAATGATCCAGCAAATCGAGGCCGACCGGGAGCGGTTGAAGTCCTCTCTGGAATCGCTTCAGGCCGCCAATACCGAGCTTCAGAAGGCGCAAAACGACATGATCCGGGCGGAAAAACTGGCCTCTGTGGGAAGGCTTTCGGCAGGCATCGCCCACGAGATCGGCAATCCCATCGGTGTGGTGCTGGGATATCTTGGGCTCTTGCGAAAAACCTCCATTGCCGCAAATGATACGGCAGGCAGGGATTATATCGACCGCGCCGAGGCGGAGATCAACCGGATTCATCGGGTCATTCGTCAGCTTCTTGATTTTTCAAGGACCCAGCCGGTCCGGCCGGTCCTGCTCTCCGCCCACGAGGTCATTCAGGAGGCAATGGAAAGCATGGCCCATCATCCGATTATGGCGGATATTCGAATCACCAGCCGGCTCTTTGCTTCGCAGGACAGGATTTATGGCGATGCCCAGCAGCTGCGGCAGGTGTTGTTGAACCTGATGATCAATGCTGCGGACGCCATTGCCGCGGCGGGTGGTTCCTCAAGGCGCGAGATACGGCTGATAACCGATGATAAAGAAGAGCATGGCCAGGCGGTATTTAAGTTGATTGTGGCAGACGACGGGATCGGTATTGCCAAGGAAGATATCGACAATATCTTTGATCCGTTTTATACTACCAAGGAACCGGGAAAGGGCACAGGGCTGGGGCTTTCGGCCAGCCACGCGATTATCGCGCAGATGGGGGGCGGCATCTCGGTGGAAAGCGAACCCGGCCGGGGAACAGCCGTAGTGATTACGCTTCCCCTTCAAAAAAAAGAGCAGTCCTTCGCCTCAAAACAGTAAATTCTGACGGTAAATGATGGACAAACGTATCCTGGTCATAGACGATGAAGAGAACATGCGGCATATGCTGAAGGCGTTGCTGAGCGGCGCCGGGTATTACGTGGATACGGCCGCAGACGGCGTCTTTGCGCTGCGAAAAATTGAAGATAGCCGTTATGATTTTATCCTCTGCGATATTCGAATGCCCAAGATGGACGGCATGACCTTTTTGAAGAAGGCCAGACAGCGGCTGCAGGAATGCAGCGTGATCATGATGTCGGCCTATGGGACCATCGATACCGCCGTGGAAGCCATGAAGCTGGGCGCCTATGATTACATCTCCAAACCGTTTAAACCCGACGAGGTGCTGCTGACGATTAAAAAAGCAGAGGAACAGGAGCGATTAAAAAATGAAAATCTACGGCTAAAGCAGAAGATCAAGGCCATCGAGGGGGCTTCCGGTTTCGGGGAGATGATCGCCAAAAGCCAGAAAATGCAGGCTGTCTTTGATCTTGCGAAAAAAGTGGCGCAGTTTGACACTACGGTGCTGATCACCGGGGACAGCGGAACCGGAAAGGAGCTGGTCGCCAGGGGAATCCATTTCAGCAGCAAACGCGCGACCAAGGAACTGATTTCCGTAAACTGTTGCGGAATCCCGGAAACCCTGCTTGAGAGCGAGATGTTCGGGTACAAAAAGGGCGCTTTTACCGGAGCGGATCAAAACCATGTCGGGCTTTTTGAGGCGGCCTCGGGCGGAACCATTTTTTTAGATGAGGTCGG
>DYLE01000102.1 GCA_020722245.1 Desulfonema limicola | reverse complement strand
GATTATCTGTTCTTTGCTTGAAAACAAAATGACAAACAAACAAGCAGCCGCGAACCTATCGTTGTCTGAACGTCAAATCCTACGATTAAGGAAAAGGGTCAGGAATCAAGGAGTTAAGGGTGTTATGCACGGCAACAGGGGGCGACAACCGCCTCATACCTTTTCTCCTGAGCTTAAGGAACATGTCATTGCGTTGGCCAAAACCCGTTATTTTGATTTCAATTTTTCCCACATGTCGGAGATGCTGATAGAGAATGAGGGTATTCATGTGAATCGGGAAACGCTTCGACAGTGGCTCAGGCCCAAAGGCTCGGCGGCAAAGTACGAAAAATCAGAACACACCGTAAACGCAGAAAACCTTCTGCCAAAGAAGGCTGGATGTTGTTTTTAGACGGATCGCCGCATCCTTGGTTCGGGGATGAACCCTCTACTCTTATCCTTGCCACGGATGACGCCACCGGTAAACCACTCTGGGGATGTTTCCAGCCTCAGGAAGATTTGAATGGTTGTTTCAGGGTATGCTTGGAGGTTTTTGAGAGACACGGGTTGCCGGTCTGTTTTTATCTGGATAAGGCCTCCCGGTTTACGACCACGCGTCATGGCGGCCTTCATGTTGTTCAGAGCGATAAAAAGCCGACACATTTTGAACCTGCGATGGCTGAATTGGGGATTGGACTTATTTTTGCCGATTCCCCTCAAGCCAGAGGGCGAGGAGAACGAATCAACGGTGTATTCCAGGACCGCCTGGTTGCGGAACTTCGGCTTAATAGGATCAAATCCGCCCAAGAGGCAACCGTTTATCTCAATGAAGTATTTATTCCCCGGTATGCCAAACGGTTCGTATCATATATTTCATCCGACAGCCGGAGAGATTCCATGCACACCAATATTTACAAACGATAGCTTACAGGAGCGGCCAGCCTCAAGAGTCCGGTCTGCCAGAGCCATTATTCAGCTCTGGCAGACTCGTGAAACGAGAGGACTCTCGATGTCTTTGCCAATAACGAACCATGGCCGCTCCTGATATTTTTGGAATGCCAAAAAGTGACATTTTCACATTGCGGCAACATCCGTATAGGGTATATTTTTATTGACACGTTTGGAAAAATATGTAGAATTTAGCTAATACGTATAATTTTTTAAAGGAGGTATCATTTCCAATGGCCCATAAGGTAACCATCAGCGTGCCGGATGAGTTGTATGAAAAAATGGCCCAATGGCGCAGTTCCTTCAATTTTTCAAGGGTTTTTCAGAGAACCGTCGCCGGCCTGATTCAAGGCAAAGAAGAATTTCAAAAAAAACTCATGCAGGATTTCGACCTTTCCGCGGTTGTGGAACGGCTCAAAAAAGAAAAGCAGGAGACCGAACACAGCTATCTTGAAAAAGGGAAAAAAGACGCCCTGGAGTGGTTAAAAACAGCCCATTATAAGGATATCCTCTATGCCTTAAAATGGGTGCCGAATGATGAACCCGCCCGTGACGAAACCCTTGGGGACTACTTCGCCCAGAGATTAAGGCAGCTATACAGGGCCGGCCTTACGGAGATGTCAAGCCAGACCAACAGGGTCAATCAGGCGGTAAGAAAGTACATTGCAGGCTGGAAGGAAGGGGTACAGGAGTTCTGGAACGTGGTGAAAGATGAAATTCATCCAAAGGGGTCGGCAACCGCCGAGTAACAAAACCGGCAATTTTTCAGTTAACTTTAAAACATGAGGGGTTGCCATGCAGATCATCGAACAGTTTGACAAGGTTTTTGAAAAAACAAAAAGCAGCTATTTTCCACGGTTTACGGCTGTGTCGGCTACTTTTTCCTCCCAGGCCTTTTTCAGGAAGCTGGCCCGCGCCCTGTATCAGCCGTATAAATGGCTGATTTTTTGTCCCCTTTTTATTATATTCACAGTTGTCCTGTTTCCGCTGGCCCTGGCTTCAATCATGATATTCGGTCCAAGGTTCTGTTCTGCTGTTTTCCCGCCGGTATGGTCGCGGCTCAACTGCTGGATCACTCCGGTCCGGGTGAAAACCTACGGTAAGGAATGGATTGATCCGAACCAGTCTTACGTGGTGGTTTCAAATCACCAGAGCTTTTATGATATCTTTGTGCTCTACGGCTGGTTGGGGATCGACATCAAATGGGTCATGAAGAGGGAACTGAGAAAGGTCCCCATTATCGGATATATCTGCGAAAAGATGGAGCATATCTATATCGACCGATCAAACCCCCAGGCCGCCATTAAATCGATTAACCAGGCCAAGGCCAGAATCGCCAACGGCGTCTCCGTCATTTTCTTCCCCGAGGGCACCCGAAGCGCCACAGGCCGGCTCGGCCCGTTCAAAAAGGGGGCGTTTCGTCTTGCCGTGGATCTGGGTCTACCCCTTCTTCCGGTAACGATTTCAGGCACCCATGATGTCCTGCCCAAGGGTTCCATGGACCTGTTCCCCGGTAGCGTGAAAATGGTGGTCCATCCGCCGATTTCCACAAGAGGGTATGACCACGGATTCCTTGAACCGCTCATGCAAAAGGCCAGACAGCAGATCGCTTCAGATCTGCCCCATTGAAAAGGCCAGCAGAAACATTCCGGCATAGTAAAGGGGGAGGCCAAAGAGTCGGTTGATAAATCCTTTTTTTACAAAACGGTCGCTGGCTACGAAAATATCGGAACAATAGAACAGGATTGCTCCGGTAAGCACCATGCGACGGCCGTCTCGGGAAAGGGAGGTATCAAAAAACACCGACGCCGCGCCGATCACCATCACCGTGATCACGACCACATAAGCCGCCACCGGCAGCTTCATGGAACCCAGGTGCGGCTTGAGCCAGTAAAAAACAGCCAGGCTCACGGCCAGCACAACGATCGCCGCTTTCCAGGCCATGGGGCTGATTTGCGAGACGGCAAAAAAGCTCACTCCGAAAAATACATGCCCGATCAGAAAAGAGACCAGCCCCAAAAGAAACCACCTTTTTCCGCGAAACACCAGCAGCACGTCCCCGCATAAACATAATACCAGGCCGTAGAGCATGCGCTGGTAATACAGTGGGTTATGAGAGTTTTGCATCAGCGCCACCACGATAAACAGCAAAGACAGGGGGGTTTTGGTAAACAGCTTGCCTGCAACGCTCTCCTTTTTGTTGAAATAAAGAAGCCCGGCCAGGAGCACCCCCCCGAGAGCCGCGAATCCGATGTTTATCATGTTTTTTTCTCCCCTTCAGTGATCGGTGGCCAGAGCGCAGATCGCCTCCCGCAGCCGGTTTTCGGTTTCGGCAATGATTTTTTCTGTTTGTTCGGATAGAGGAACCTGCTCGAACCGGATGGGGGGTCCGATCCGCACCCGCACCGGCGCCCGTTTAATCTTTGTGGTCCAGCGGGGCATGAGTTCATAGCCGCCGGAGATGCCCACCGGAATAACCGGCTGGTTCAGCGCAAGGATCAGCCTCATGCACCCGTGTTTAAAGGGAAGCATTTCTCCATCCCAGCTTCGCTCCCCCTCGGGAAAAACACCGGCAATATGACCGGCCTGAACCACCCGAATGAGGTTGCGGATCGCCTGGGGGTCTATGGTATACCTTCTCACCGGAAAAGCGCCGGTGCGCGGCAGCCCCCAGAACAGAAACCGGCTGTAAAACTGGGAGTTTTTCGTCATAAACCAGATATGGCGGGGAAAAAACATGCCTAAAATGATGGCATCCAGAAACGAGGCATGGTTGGACATTAAAATCGCCGGCCCCTTTTGGGGGATGTTTTCTGCGCCCTCGATGCGGATGGTAAAGATCAGCCGAACGATCAGCCGGACCAGCCGGCGAAGGGTTTTAAACAACAGGCTGGAATCTTTTCGGTACCATTTGCGAACCGGCATTCGATAAACCCGAAGGCCAAAGGACGAGCGGGGTCCGGGCCGAACCTCATCCGCAAACCGGATCCGGGGACAAAACTCCGTGATTTTTCTGGGTGCATAGAATAGGGCCACGGCCTTTTGAATGCAGTCTTCCCATTTTTTCCCCGATTCCTCCAGAAAATCAAAAAAAAGAGGGCCATGGGTTCTGCTGACCACAATCAGGGTGTTGGATTCAATGGTGACGGACGTAATCTGCTCAAACCCGATTTTTCGCTCCCCCTTTGATCCCGAAAACAACAGGCTGTTCTCAAAAAGGGTCAGGTTCCCCTCGTCCACCGGCTTTCGAAGGTAGTGGGCGGCGATCATTCCCAAAAACCCCTTGTACAGACCGCCGGCCGCCTCTTCGGAAAGCCTGATTTTTCCGCTTTTTAAGATCACCCCGTTATCGTTTACCGGAAGCGGAAAAGACATGACCTTTTTGTACCAGAACGGCAAAGCCTCTTTCCGGCCGTTGACAGCGAGCTCTGTTCGGGAATGCAGCTCCACCGCAGCACCGCAGTGGAGGCATCCTTTTTCCGCAAACCAATCAAATCCACCGCAAGCCGGGCATCGGTAAATCAGATCCGAAATCATTCCCCCTCCTGGTTTACATTCGTCCTCCGCTCCATCTGAGCTTCTCTTTAAGGATATCAAAATAGTTCTGTTCCGGCAGGGTGATCATGTGGAGCGGATGGGCGCTTTTGGTAATGAGGATTGTGTCCTTATGGTCTATCTTGAGCCCGACCTGGCCGTCAAAGGTGATCATCAGATCCGATCCCTTTCCGCCCAGCCTGATTTTTATGCTGACGGTATCCGGTAGGATCATGCAGCGGTTGGTCAGGGTAAAGGGGCAGATGGGGGTGATGATGATACCCTGCACATCCGGATGGATGATGGGGCCGCCGGCGGCCAGGGAATATGCGGTGGAACCTGTCGGGGAGGCGACAATCAGGCCGTCGCTTTTATATGTGGTCAGGTAATGATCATTGATGTAGGTTTGAAGGTTTGCCAGCCGGGCCAGGGCGCCCTTGTTGATCACCACATCATTTAATACGGTCTCCTCGGCGATTGTCTTGTCGTTTCGAATGATTTTAACCAGCAGGCGGGTTCGCGCCTCAACGGCAAAATCCCCGGATAAAATGTGGGATGCCGATGAAAAGAGGTCCTCTTCGGTGATTTTGGCCAGAAACCCGATCTCCCCGAACTTCACGCCGATCAAGGGGATGGGATGTGCACCGATCCAACGCGATGCGCTCAAAAAGGTCCCGTCGCCCCCCAGCACAAACACGCAGAACAGATCCGGGGGTGCGGCCCCCTGCAAGCCGTTCTTTTTGTCTTGGCTGTTTTCCGGTGAGTAGGCCTGTTTCTGAATCACCTGGATGTTCTGCGACAAAAGCCATGCTTCAAGCTCATTTGCCTTTTTTTGAGCCTCTTTTTCCTGTTTGACATATAAAGCGATGCGTTTCACGGCCAGAACCCCTTCGCCTGAACGGCCTTGCGCTCATGTAAAAAATCCTTCTAAAATATAAACGGTTTAATCCCTGACCGGCAAGCACTTTTATGTTTTTCTCATCATTTTTTCTTGACATGCCTTTTGTATTAAGGGAATATACTTGGGTATTTAATAATTGGTACGACCAAACGATGTGATCACGGAGCCGAACATGAAAATTTATAAAAATATGATATTTATGATCTGTGCGGCGGCGATCATTGCGGTATGCCTTCCGGAAACAGGATGGTGCGAGCTTAAAAATTTGGATGACAGCGAACTTTCGGGGATCTATGCGGAGGGGTTTTGCGACTTTCAGATCAACGCCATTGACGCAACCACCAGTGAGGCGGTCGCCAGGTTTCAAATCAATACCTATCAGTACACCGAAATCGAGTCGCTGAAACTCGGCTACCATGACGAGTACGATTACAAGGACCCCACCCCCAGCTTTGGATGGGACGAGGACTGGACCGATGTCACCATCGGCTCGGACTATACGGATTCCAGCACGGATTTTTATACAGAAGGGGTTTTTTTCAAGGCGGAGTTTACAAACATCGATGATCCCACAACCCGGGAACTCAAATCCATCACCTTTGGGGCTGACTATGTGCGGGGGGAGATCACCGCGGATTTTAACAGTTTTTCCGGCACCATTGACGATTCCAACGACAACACCCCGGAGATCAACGGGCACGCCCTGAACCTAGGGACAAAAACGATCACCGCCGATCCTACGAACTCGGGGACCGGTTCCTCGTTTTCCATGTCATTTTCCATCGACGGCTATGACAAGGGCTATTGGGTCAATTTCACCAAGGCCACCGTCACCCCATAACCGTCAGGTTTAATTGTGATCCATTTGCCGGAAAGCGCAGACCGTGTTTTCCGGCTTTTTTTTAACCCCCTGTAGCGGGGGTTTGTTTTTAATCATCAAAGCAGGTCAGGGGAGGCTGAAATGGACAGGGACAAACTCATCAATATGCTCAACAAGGACCTGGCCGATGAACATGCGGCCATCCTGCGGTATCTGATTCACAGCTATCTGGAGGGCGAAGACTCGCCCCTGGGCGCCGGACTGCTGTCCCGGGCCAGGGAAGAGATGTGGCACATGCATTGGCTGGGCATGATCATCGGCAGGCTGGGGGGTGAGCCCAACATGAAGCCGGCGCCTTACCCCTATGACCCGACCAACCGGAAAACCATCTTTAAATCCTATGTGGTCTATGAAGAAAAACTGATTCCCCATTACCTGAAGGAGGCGGACGCAGTAGATGACCCGCATATCAAGCGGGTGCTGCAGCGGGAGGCCTGGGAATCGGAGATTCACGCCAGAAAGTTCCAACGCACTCACGATAAGTTAAAGCCCGGGGAGGCCGAAGGGCTGCCGGGGGAAGACAACCAGCTTTCTGAACGGTTTGTTGAAGAAGTGCAGCAGATCGTTGCGGCCAAGTACGCCCAGGTCCTGCAAAGCATTCGGAACGCCTGGGTGTTCCAGAAAAACGGGGTTAGGGCCTGGGAGATGATGGATTTTTCCATGACCCGCATGAAGCAGCTGGCCCATGTTTCCGAACAGGTGGCGGAAAACGGCATCACCCCGCGCCTGACCGGAAGTGTGGTCCCCGTCTCTACCCTTGGCGATGCTTTAAGCAGCGCTTTGGAAAACCTCAAATCCTCCAGGCAGGCGCATCTTCAATTGAAGGCCGACAAAGAGGCTCAAAAGCATGCCGGGCTGCTCATCAACCTGGACCTTTCCATCAAGCAGGAGGCCTATGAAGCGGAGGAGATCAACGACTGGTTGAAGTAGCCGTTTTACCGTAAAAAGCTTTTGATCCTATTTTGTGGTATTTTTGCAGAAAGTAACTTATCGGTTTTTTTTGAAGAATTTTTACCACCGAGCGCACAGAGGAAATAAATGAAAAAATTTTTTCGGTGTTCTCTGCGATCTCTGTGGTTAAATCCTTCATTTTTCGAATTTGAAAAACCTAAGTTCCTTGGAAGCTTTTGATCCTGCTTCATTGTATTTTTGTAAAAAGTAATTTATCGATTTTTTTGAAGAATTTTTATCACCGAGCGCACAGAGAGAAAAAAATGATTTTTTTTCTGTGTTCTTTGTAATCGCTGGGGTTAATGGGTTCATTCTTCAAACCGGAAAAATATAAGTTCTTTGGTAGATAAGCACAACTAATATAAAAGGGAGAAGGATTGTTATGGCGCAACAGATTGCGGACCGAAGGGATGTGGACTTTGTGCTGCATGAGCAGCTTGAAGTGGAAAAACTCGCCGAGTATGAACGGTTTTCCGAGTTTAACAGAAAAACCGTGGACATGATCGTATCGGAAGCCCGGAACCTGGCGATCAAGGAGATCCTGCCCACCCAGAAGATCAGCGATGCGGGGTGCACCTATGCCAACGGGAAGGTCAAGGTCCCTGAGGAATACCACCGGGTGTTTCAGCTTTACAAGGAAGGGGGGTGGCTGGCCATGATCGACGACCCGAAATGGGGCGGTCAGGGTATGCCGAAAACCGTATCCCTTGCTGCAAACGAATACTTTTTCGGGGCCAACCCGGCGTTTATGCTCTACCACGGCCTGACCCACGGCGCCGCCAAGATGATTGAAACCCTGGGCACGGATAAACAGAAACAGCTTTATTTGAAAAAGCTCTATTCCGGCCAATGGGCCGGCACCATGCTGCTCACCGAGGCCAATGCGGGCTCGGATGTGGGGGCCCTGGAATCCTCGGCCAGAAAGAACCCGGACGGCAGCTACAGCATCACCGGAACCAAGATTTTTATCTCCGGCGGGGAGCACGACCTGGCGGAAAATATCATTCATCCCGTATTGGCCCGAATCGAGGGCGCCCCTTCCGGAACCCGGGGGATCTCCCTTTTTCTGGTGCCCAAGTACCGGGTCAATGACGACGGCAGCCTCGGGGAATTTAATGACGTGGTCTGCACCGGGATTGAAGAAAAAATGGGGCTGCACGGCAACAGCACCTGCACCCTCACCCTCGGCGGAAAGGGAAACTGCATCGGCACCCTGATGGGGGAAGAGAACAAGGGGATGCGGGCGATGTTCCTCATGATGAATGAAGCCCGACAGCTCGTGGGGTTGCAGGGGTTTGCCACGGCGTCGGCGTCCTATTGTTACGCCTTGAACTACGCCAGGGAGCGGATTCAGGGCAAACACCTGGCTGCGGGAAAGGATCCGGATTCTCCTTCGGTGCCGATCATCGCGCACCCGGATGTTCGGCGGCAGCTCATGATCATGAAGTCCTATGTCGAAGGCATACGAAGCCTGATTTAT
>DYLE01000101.1 GCA_020722245.1 Desulfonema limicola | reverse complement strand
CGATCATCATCAAATATCGTTTTCCGTTCGATTCCTCTGGCGATAATATGGTACAACACACCCGGAGCATCTATTCTTGACTGACGCGGCATGACGCATTCCTATCAGGCGGCATGCCGCTCGTCAACTGATAATAGGATATACCTCCCCGTATTCCCGGTGTGGTTGGCCGATAGAAAACCGGCCAGATGCGAAAGAAAGTTCGCAACCAGGGGTCAAACAAATTAAATGGCGAGGCCGGGCTATGAGCGCCTTTCGGCTTTTTCCCATTCCTGCACGGGTTCTCCCTTTTCGATCTCCTCCCAACCGGTGATCATGGCCTTGATATGCGCAAAAACCGAGTGCCCCGTGGTGGTCATGTAGACATGAATGATCACGAAGATCAGGATTGCAAAAGCTATCGCCATATGCGCAACAGCCACCTGCTGCAGGGAAAAGAAGCCGATCCCCCAGTCCCCCCATGAATTGTAGCTCCAGTAGAGGAATCCGGTCAGCATCTGCAGGGGGAGCAGGGCTGCGGCAACACCCAGATAGGTGAGCCGCTGGAGCGGGTTGTGCTTGGCCTCCCTGCTGGCTGGAACCGGATGGGGCTCTCCCTGGAATATCCCGTAAGAGTAAAACCGGATCACGGAGAACAGCTTTTTCGTCGTAGGGACATAATGCTTCCATTCGCCGGTGGTAAGTACCCAGAAGGCAAAGAAAAAAAACAGAAGCAGCCAGGTGATCCCGACAAAGTTATGAATCTTTACGGCTGTTCCAAAACCGAGCCATGTATAGGCCCCGTGAACCTCAAGCCCCGTGACCATCAGGAGCGAGATCAGCACGAACTGAAGCCAGTGCCACAGCCGCTCATAACGGGTAAACAGGTAAAGGTTGGTTGTTTTGCGCGACATGATCAGTCCTCCTCCTTTCTTATGGCAGCCATCACGATCCGGCCAGCGGCGTGAAGCACTATGAGCAGGAGCGAGATCAGCGCAGCTCCCCAGCCGGTTACATCAAGCGGTAAAAACCGGTCTCTGCCGGGCATGTATACCCCGGTGATGGATGCCATGCGGCTGTTGTGCCGGGTATGGCATTCGATGCATGCCACCGTCTCTTCCTTGGGCGCCACCATATGGGTCGTGGGCATGACATAACAGGTTTTGACAAACCCCATCTTTCCGGAGTAGGGGAGACCTATAAGGTTCATGCCCCGTGTAAGGGAATCCTTCCAGTCAAGGGTCGTCCAGTATCCCTTGTTCTCTTCGGAAAGCAGGGGCGCCAGAAAGGTGCTGTTTTCCATGTCATAGGGCTGGGAGCCCCGATGGACCTTGAAGGGTGCGATGCGGGAGTTCTTGTCATCCGGGCCCCCAACCGGATAGCTGATCCATATCGGCTGCTTAGACGGGTCGATTACGTCTTTTAAGGTCAGGGACTTGATGGTTCCGTTGTACCAGAAATACTCCGGTTGTACGTTTTTGTTCCATACAAAATTGCCCTCTATCGATTTGTAAACCACCCTGTCATATGGGCCTTTGCGCTGAATGATACGGCCGTTGTCTGTTTGCCCGGCGGTTTCCCAGTACCACTCCATCTGGGTGGCATGGGCCCTGGCAAATGCCGGGATATGGCAGGTCTGACAGGCAACCCGGTCGGTGTGGTCGTTGGGTTTCGAGCCCTTTTCATGGGGCTTGTTCGTATGGCAGGACTCGCAGGCGATCTTGGGCACAAGGTCGTTCTGAACCAGAGAGACATATTCTTTGGTTGCCGGCGTGGAGTAGACCCGGCCGGCGACCAGGTGATTTTTGGTGGTGTGGCAGCGGGTGCAGGTAAAATTCTGGCCGTCGATCCCCATGTGAACATCCAGCGACTTTTTGGGATTGACCAGGGATCCATCCAGATCACCGTGTTTTACCGCTTCAGCACCACCGCTGTAAAAATGGCAATTCCCGCAGTTCTTCCGCTGGGGCAGCCCGATTTTAAGCACATCCTTCTGGATATCCCTTTCGATTTCACCGATCCATTCAGGATCACCGCTGTCTATGGCCTCCTTTAAATCCTTGAACTCCTGGAGCCAGTCCATATCGGTCTGTCCATGGCATTTCAGGCAGTTGATGCCGTCATGTTTGCCGTTCCAGCCGATGTGGCAGGTTTCGCATTCCAGGTCTTGCATTTTGTTTGATGAGATACAGAAATTGTTCAGGGAATAGGCTCCTTTCCCATAACGGTTGTCAGTAGGAGAAGTCCAGGTCCAGTGAATCGCGTGGTGGATCTGATTCTCCGCCTCGGTGTGGCAGGAGAGGCACGCCCTGCTTATATCTTCACCGGAGGTGAAGTTTTTCTTTAAGGCATCGAATTTTGAGTGGTCAACCGTTGTCCACTTTTCGGTGTTGATCTGGCTCTGGTCGGCCATCTTAACACCCGGCGCCTCTTCAGGTGTATCTGCAAATGCGACCGGACCCCATGCCAGGGCGGCCGCTACAAGGCAGAAAATCAGATAAAAAAGTCCTTTTCGCAATCTTATACCCCCTTGTTGTGGTGTATTTGCACTACCCGATCACTCGCAGGTTGCCGGCGAGGGGGAATCGAAAGCATGATTGTAAAGGTAACTCAGGATATCCTCGAGGTCCTTATCGGACAGTTTCTTCCATTCATCGGCACACTCAAGGCGTTCGTGCTTTTCAAACGCACGATCCCACTGTGCCTGGGTCTTGCTGTTGGGACTCAGTGCCTTGGCTGATCCGCCGTCGATGTGGCAGGCCCGGCAGGTTTTACGGTACATGAATTTACCCTTTTTTTCGTTTCCTTTTTTCTGTTCCGCAATACCCGCCGCGACGGTTACAAACAGAAAACAGATTAAAGTTAACAGCATCATCATTTTTTTGTTCATTTTTTTACCTCCCGATTTATTTAGTGTATTTTGTTAAAAAACGACATACCTGTCGCATTCGATCATCATTTCGGCGTTCCTCGCCTGGGTGGCAAAATCCTTGAAACCGACACCGGGAACATCCCCCGACAGGCCGTATGCACGGAAGCTCACATCGCAGACAGACAGCTTGGCCTTGCCCACCAGTTGCTCAAATTCCGGCTTCTGGGTGAGATAAACGCCGTATCCGGTGAAAAAGATTTCAACTGTTTTCCCCTTGGCGTGAGCAGCTTTGGTCAGGTTGATGACATAATCAAGGTGCTTATCCGTCCCGACCAGGATGCCCAGTTTTTCACTCATGATGCCCCCTTTTTTGTTTATGGTTTACCACCAGCTGATCACCTTGTCATGGGAAAAAATTTCATCCACAAGCCTTGACCAGTCCAGGTTGGGTTTAAATAATGGCTTGACCGTGGTTTCATCCTCATTATCAGTCATGGCCTCGATCAGCCGCTCCACGGTTTCATCCGGCTCAGACCGAAGCAGGTGCAGTATTTTCATTATAGTCTCCTATGACCTTAAAAAGGAATGACAAGATCCGCCGCTCTTAGCTTTTGAGCGGCTTCTTTTAAGGTTGTATGAACAAATCCATATTTTTCGACGTTTGCCGAATTGTTGGAAAAACGTTCCCCTTCCATTTCATCAAGAAGCTCCATATTGTCGTGGTATGCTTCATCCATGTTTTCGATTTCGTGGTTTAATACAAACATCTGTATCTCAACGTTATCCAGAAGCGCCCCCAGGCTGGTCCGCAGGCCCTCATACTGTTGTTTTACATCCTTTATGACAACCGCTACTTTTTTCATGGTGTATCCTACCCCTTTTTAATGAGATATCGGGTGTAGCCTTCCGGCAGATCCGTCATGTCCAGCAGCTCATTTCCGTTTTTTTTGCAAAAATCCGGGATATCGTTTTTAGACCCCGGGTCGGTCCCCCAGACCTCGATGATCTGTCCGGATGCCATCCCTTTTAAGGCTTTTTTTGTTTTAAGCATCGGCATGGGGCAGCTTAAACCCCTTGTGTCCAGAATTTGATCTGCTTTCATTGTTTCGTCACCCATAAGACAATCTCCTTTTATTTTTTATTAGAAGATAACGAATTTTTCTGTTTTTTCGTTCCAATTGGCGATCACCACCCATACCACAATGATCAGTACAAATATCGGTACCGTAAATTGCCAGCCGACAAGATCCGGCAAAAAATGGGCAGAACCCAGTTTGTCCCGTATTCCCATCTTATCTAATAGCGAAGATACCGCGGAATTGGTGAGGGCAAAAGAAACAAGGGTGACCAGCAGTTTGGTATTTCCTTCACCCACCCGCCACAGCGTGGAACTGCCGCATCCTCCGGCAAGCAGCATTCCGATGCCGAAAATGATGCCGCCTGAGAGGCTGCCGATCCAAAATGGATGGTAAACATCCATCATGGGCTCCTGGATATAATTGAACTTAATCATCGTCGCAAAAAGGCCGTAGATAAGCAGGCTGATTGCAACCGCGCGCACCATCTCCGCCTCTCCGGTCATAAACGGTTCACGGAAAGCACGGACAAAGCAGAATCTTGACCGGTGCATGATCATCCCGATAAGGAAACCGAAAAAAAGAAGCCCTCCGACAATGGTCTGATCATATGATGCATAAACATAGAAACCGATAATCACGGCAATAAAAATAATTCCGCCGATATACGGCTTGATTTTTTCCCAGTCCAACCCGCCGGATGGCGGTGTTTTTGGTGCCGGCGGCGTTGTTTGCGGCAGATGTTCCATTTCCCAGAGCAGATATTTCAGACCGATAAAGGCGCCGATGCCAAGCCCGATCATCATGGCGTATCCGCCGATATCGAGCATGGCGGCGGCTGAAAAAAAACCGCCGACATTACAGCCTTTTGCGAGGGCGGCACCGGTTCCCATGAGTATACCGCCGATCAGTCCCTTGATATATTCCAGGCGAGGAGCCCGCCGAAATTTAAATTGTCGGCTTAAAAGGGCAGATGCCAGTGCACCGGTAAGGATGCCAAAGTCGGAGATTGAAAGGTGATGCAGCCAAGGCAGTGTATCCGGTTTGTCCTTTGACGCATGCGCAAGATAAAAGATCCAGTCCCCCCAGTTGTGGTATCCGCCGACAATTCCCCATGTATAGTCCCACAGGAAGATCATTAAGGCCACGATGGCGATCAGGATACCGCCGAGCCAGGAGGGCCATTTTTGGGTAAACGCAAGGGAATACCCGTCCTTGATCTGCTCCTTTATTGTGTTAATAAAAGCACCGTTCACGTTTTCGTCCATCCTGGTTTTACCTGCCGGATAATGTTTACAACCTTATTGTCTATAAGACCGGATTAAAACCTGAATGTTACGGAGGCATAATAATTCCATACCTTGTCCGCCACCGGGTTTAAGGCATCCAGAGCGGTCATCTCGTTGATTTTTACCGGTTCCCCCAATGGGTTGCCGGAACCGGTGTATTCATAATTATAGTACTGGGAGCCGATCTTGGCAAAGAAGTTGTGGTTATAGATCGGCTGAATATAGTAGGCCTCGTAGACCTGTCCGCGGGCGGCCAGCTTGCTGCCGATAAGGGAATCCTCGGCACCGGTGAAGTTGAACCAGTACTTGGAACCCCAGTTGTATTCCAGCCCCAGCCTGCCCTTAAACGGCATGGGGAGCAGGGTCCCGGCGTAGATGCTGTAGCCGTCCCTCTCTTTCAGCTTGCCGTTTGAGGAGAGCAGGCCCATCCCCATGATTTCGTAAAAGGGGTTCTTGGAAACCTGTGAAGGGTTGGTGTGGGACCAGGCACCATTAATGAACCAGTCGATCCCCTCGTTATCACTGCCGGTATCAACCTCGATGTTGGAACTGAGCAGCAGGGTGGCCGCATCCCAGTCCCCGATGTTGGTACTGGGCTCCATGCGGGAGATAAACCCTCCGCTGTTCTGGGTAAAGCTGTATGTCCCATCAGGATTTATTGACGGGATAAACGGCATGACCGTCAGCCCTGTAAACCCGTCGGTGACGTCCCAGGCATGGGCGTAGTTTAGCATCAACCGGGTAGTCTCATTGTTATAGAGGTTTGAAATAAATCCAAACAGATGAACATCGGTCAGGTCGGAACCGTTGTAGCCGAGGGTGGTCGAGTTACCGTAATCATTTTCAAACCCCACACCATAGCAGAGCTTGAAGGAAGCGCCCGGTACCCCGATGGCGTCCCCGAAGTTGAATCCCAAAGATGCCCCGTCAAACTGCCAGTTGATAATCTGCGCCATGGGGGAGCCGCCCACCAGGTCGTAATTCCCGTACTCAAGGGGCGGCCCTTCTGTTGACGGTCGGCGGCCGAGGGAAAGGTGCCAGTTTACATTATCGCCGATATCGCTTTCATACACAAGGTAGGCCCGTTCCAGGCGGATGGTATCCCCGTTGGGCAGGCTGGAGGTGGTGCCGTCAAAGGTAACGTCCCCGAGGCTGCCCTGGTTGAATTTTACCCCGGTGCTGTCGCCGAACACCTTGTATGCGGCGAGACGACCGGCAAAGTTCACATGCGGGTTCAGGATGGCCTTCATGTTCAGCCTGAATTTGTTGGTATAGATGATGTTGTTGTCGGGATCGTATTTTTCAACCGGGGGAACCATGCCTGCGGCTTCCATCCCGCCGATGGCCGTTTGTATCTGTGTAAGTGTTGCGCCGTTGAATCCGCCCATTGAGACCGGTGTGAAGAAAGCGCCCACAAGCGCCTCCGGCGCCCTGCGAAGGTCGTTATAATGGATGGATTCCGCCTTGGTCCGGAAATCGATGCTGAAAGAAACCTTGTCGCTTGCGGTGTGCATCTCGGTCTTGTCCACCCGCTTGGACAGGTCCTCAATGTCGTCTTCGTTCCATGAACTCTTCTTTTCAAGCTTTTCGATTTTTTCCTGAAGCGTTTTTACCTCCTGCTTAAGCTGGTCGATATCATCGGAGGCCGCTGCCTGAAACGGCAGGGCTGTTACCAGAAGAAAAGCGATTGCCGGTAAAAACAGCAATAATTTGAATGATGGGTTGAAACGATGCATACTGCCCCCTTTTTCCCTTTAAAGGTTATAATAAAGCCTGGTTGAACCTCCTGTTAACCCGAAACAACGGTTGTAGAGTTGGATATACTAGCAATGATTATGCCACGGCCCCCTTCATTATTATAACATATTGAAAATAAATGAATATATAACTAGTTCCATGAGAATTTAAGCTTATTTCTGGTATTAAGACTGCTAATTTTTTATTCAAACAATCGGCAAATCCATTGCATTTTCAAGGGATGCGCCATATATTAACAGGTGTTAATTGTTGGTTAGCATGTTAATATTCTGCTTGAACTAAAAAGGAGACAAGAAATGCCCGGACCCAGACCGGATATCGGCAAATACTGGAAAATCATTGTGGATACGTTTAATGACGGCCTTCTTGTTGTGGACACAATGGGAAGGTTTATCGCCGCAAACCCGGCGGCAGAAAAACTGACCGGGTATACCGAAGAAGAGCTTAAAACAAAGGACTGCCGGATTTTAAACTGTACGGATTGCAGGGTTTTTGCTAAAGGCCCCAAGGATAAATGGTGCAAGCTTTTTGAAAAGGGGAAGGTCAGGGATAAAAAGTGCCTGATCACCCATAAAGACCGGAGGACCGTCCATATTATAAAGAGCGGCGCGGTGCTGCGTGACCCGGACGGTGAGATTGTCGGTGCGGTTGAAACCTT
Organism: Desulfonema limicola; assembly: GCA_020722245.1. Lineage (GTDB taxonomy): Bacteria > Desulfobacterota > Desulfobacteria > Desulfobacterales > Desulfosalsimonadaceae > DYLE01. The sequence continues at coordinate 1,089 of DYLE01000101.1, read as the reverse complement.
GAAGGACATGTCACAGATCATCCGCCAGCAGCAGGAGATCAAGGCGCTGCGCCACACCTTTGAGCTGGATGAAGGGTATCACGGAATTATCGGCAAATCCCCGGTCATGCAGAACCTGTTCGAATTGATCGAAAACCTCGCCCAGTCGGATGCCCCGGTGATGATTTCAGGGGCGAGCGGTACCGGCAAGGAGCTTGTGGCTTTGGCCATCCATGAGGCCAGTCCGCGGAGTCAAAAGCCGTTTGTCAAGGTCAACTGCGCCGCCCTTAATGAAAACCTTATGGAGAGCGAACTGTTCGGGCATGTAAAAGGAGCCTTTACCGGTGCCGAGCGGAACCGGGTGGGGCGGTTCGAAGCCGCGCATGAAGGTACCATTTTTCTGGACGAGGTTGGCGATATCCCCCTCCCTCTTCAGGTTAAGCTCCTGAGGGTGCTGGAGGAAAAAAAGATCGAACGGGTGGGTGAGCATAAAACCTTATCCGTTGACGTCCGGATCATCACCGCCACCAACAGGAACCTGGAAGAGATGGTGGCGCATGGAAAATTCCGGGAAGACCTCTATTTCCGGATCAACGTGTTTCCGCTGCATTGCCCGTCCCTTTCCCGGCGCAGGGAGGATATTCCCGGCATTGTTCAGCATTTCATCAGGCAGAATGCACATACCAGCGGTAAAAAAATCCTGGGGGTGACCCCTGAAGCCATGGAGCGGCTGATCGCATACGACTGGCCCGGCAATGTACGCGAGCTGCGAAATGTGATTGATTACGCCTTTGTGCTGTGTCCCGGTGGCGCCATCGGCCTGGAGCACCTCCCCACCGGCATGACTTCAGGTAAAAACGCCCTCCCCTCCATGCGCACGGATGCTTCAGGGAATCCGAAGGAACGTGATGAGTTGCTCTCCATTCTCCGGGAGAACGGCTGGAACCAGTCTGATGCGGCCAGACGCCTCGGTGTCAGCCGGGTGACCATATGGAAGCGGATGAAAAAGCACGGGATTTCCCGGCCGTTATGAGAAAAAGAAAATTGAGAAATTAAGGGACGTATATCTGATTATAAGTTTTTATTTCAGTTTAAATCCTTTTTCCATGA
>DYLE01000100.1 GCA_020722245.1 Desulfonema limicola | reverse complement strand
CCCTCACGATCCGGAAAAACCACCCCGCGTAAAATCAATCGCGGATTTTGGGAAACCGATGTGAATTGACTTTTTACATGTCCATCAGGTATCGTGTTTAGGATTTTTTGATTTCATTGTTTTGCAGGGGGAAAAAATGGCGAGCGTATTGATTATCGGCGCAGGCGGCGTGGGCCGGGTCGTGACCCACAAGTGCTGCCAGGTGCCCGAGGTGTTTGACAGAATCTGCCTGGCCAGCCGGACGATTGAGAAGTGCGAAAGGATCGCCGCCGGCCTGCCGCGAAAAATTGACACCGCCCAGGTGGATGCGGACAACGTGCCCGAGCTGACGGCCCTGATGAAGCGGTTTAAGCCGGACATGGTCATTCATGTGGCGCTCCCCTACCAGGACCTTCACATCATGGACGCCTGCCTTGAGGCCGGTGTGGATTATGTCGATACGGCCAATTACGAACCGGAAGACGAGGCCCGGTTCTGCTATCAGTGGCAGTGGGACTACCATGAAAGGTTCAAGGCGCGGGGCATCATGGCGCTTCTGGGAAGCGGGTTTGATCCGGGCGTGACCAACGTGTTCTGCGCTTGGGCGAAAAAAAACCATTTTGACGAGATCCATGAGATCGACATCATCGACTGCAACGCCGGGGATCACGGCCACCCCTTTGCCACCAACTTCAACCCGGAAATCAATATCCGGGAGGTGACCGCCAGGGGGCGTTACTTTGAAAACGGAAAATGGATCGAAACTGAGCCCATGGAGATTTCCAAGACCTTTGATTTTCCTGAAGGCATCGGCGAAAAAAAGATCTATCTTCTCTACCACGAGGAGCTGGAATCCCTGGTCAAACACCTCCCGGAAATCCGGCGGGCGCGGTTCTGGATGACCTTTTCAGACAGCTATTTAAAACACCTGGAGGTGCTTCAGAATGTGGGCATGACCCGCATCGATCCGGTGATGTATCAGGGCCGGGAGATCATCCCCTTGCAGTTTTTAAAGGCCCTGCTTCCGGATCCCGCATCCCTGGGACCGGTCACCAGGGGCAAGACCTGCATCGGCTGCCTGATCAAGGGGGTAAAAAATCAGGCCGAAAAGACATATTATATCTACAATATCTGCGATCACCAGGAGTGCTACCAGGAGGTCGGGGCCCAGGCGGTCTCCTATACCACCGGGGTGCCGGCCATGATCGGGGGCATGCTGGTGGCCCAAAAAATATGGTCCGGCGCAGGGGTGTTCAATATGGAGCAGTTTGACCCGGCGCCGTTTATGGAAGCCTTAAACCGCTATGGTCTGCCGTGGACGGAAAAAATCATTTAAGCCGGGTGTTTGAAAACCTGCCTTCACCCTGTTTTGTGATCGATGAATCGGTTATTGAGAAGAACATAAAAATCCTCGAAACCGTTATAAACAAAACCGGGTGTAAAATCCTTCTGGCCTTAAAGGCCTTTGCCATGTTCGACCTGTTTCCTCTGCTTGACAAAACCCTGCACGGCACCTGCGCCGGTTCGGTGCACGAGGCCCGGCTGGGCCGGGAGGAATTCGGCGGTGAGGTCCATGTGTATGCCCCGGCGTTTTCCAGCGCGGAAATCAAAGAAGTCATAACTTACGCGGACTTCCTGGTTTTTAACTCTTTTTCCCAGTGGCGACGGTTTAAGGCGATGATTTTATCATCCGGAAAAAACATCCGCTGCGGCATTCGAATAAACCCTGAGCACTCGGAGGCGCCTGCTCCCATGTATTCCCCCTGCGGCCCCTGCTCCCGCCTGGGCGTCCGGGCCGAACAGTTTTTAGGGGAATCCATAGATGGTATTTCCGGGCTTCATTTCCACGCCCTTTGCGAGCAGAACGCGGATGCTTTGGAGCGCACCCTTGAGACGGTTTACAAAAAATTTGAGCCTTTGCTTTCTCAGATGAGCTGGATCAACCTCGGCGGCGGGCATCACATCACCCGTGACGGCTATGACACAGACCTGCTGTGCCGGCTGATCATTGATCTGAAGCGCCGGTATGATGTGGCGGTTTACCTGGAACCCGGCGAAGCGGTGGTGCTAAACGCGGGGTTTCTGGTGGCAACGGTTTTAGACATTGTAGAAAACCAGATGAGCATCGCCATTCTGGACGCCTCTGCGGCGGCCCATATGCCGGATGTCCTGGAAATGCCCTACCGGCCGGAGGCCGTCGGCGCGGGCCGTCCCGGGGAAAAGGCACACACCTACCGTCTGGCAGGCTGCTCCTGCCTGGCCGGTGATGTGATCGGCGACTACTCCTTTGATGCGCCCCTGGCCGTGGGTTCACGGGTTGTTTTCACCGACATGGCGCACTACACCATGGTCAAAACCAGCACCTTCAACGGCTTAAATCTCCCCGCCATCGCCCGGTATCGTCCGGATTCAGATACACTCAAAATCGTGCGGGAATTTGATTATGCGGATTTCAAGACCCGGCTGTCGTAAAAATCAGCCTCGGCCGGACAGCCGAATCAATTGATCCGGTAGGTGATCATGATCGCCCGCTCAAACAGGGATGCCGGCGCTATGCGTTTAAACACCGCAGCAAACCGCTGGAGCATGCCGCCTGCCGTGTACCGCAGCCGGGGAGCCGGATGGGTGATCACCTTTTCCACAAGAACGGCCAGCTTGTCCGGGGACGGGCCGTTTTGCTCCTCCTTTTCGATGATCTCCAGGGCCTTTTGAAATTTTTCGGCATACACCGGGCTTTGCTGGGAAGCCTTGGTTTTTACACGATTTTTTGTAAAGCCGGTCTTAAAATCCCCGGGTTCGATCAGCACCACCTGAATGCCGAAAGGCTTGACCTCCATGCGAAGCGCCTCGGTCAGACCCTCTATGGCAAACTTCGAAGCGCTGTATGCCCCCTGAAACGGAACCCCCATGAGCCCGGCCAGGGAGCTGATGTTTACAATATGCCCGCTTCCCTGGCTTCGCATCTGGGGAAGGACCGCCCGGCAGACCCGAAGCATCCCGAAAAAATTGGTTTCAAACTGGGCGCATATTTCTTCAAGGCTGGTGTCTTCCACCGAACCCGCAATACCGAATCCGGCATTGTTGACCACCGCATCGATCCGGGACTCCTGTTTTAAAATATAGGCCACCCCCGCATCAACGGAGTCCTGATCCCGGACATCCATGGGAATCAGGGTAAACGGCCGGTCTTTTACCTCCTGTTCAAATGACGCGTTGCGGCTGGTGCCGAAAACCCGATGCCCCTTTTCGCTCAAAAGCCGGGCGCAGGCGTGGCCGAAGCCGGATGAGGCGCCGGTGATCAGGATAACGCGCCTGTCCGGGGTGGGATGGGTTTTCATGATGCCTCCTCATAAAAAATCAAAATGAGAAAGACGCCTAAAAAAAGAAGATCGCAGATCAACCTGAATCAGCATCCATTGGGCGGCGATGACGTCAAGGTGTTTTTTAAGCGCATTGCGACCTGTTCCTCAAGGTTCTCCAGAATGACACGCATGGCCTCGCTCGGCCGCACGGGCCCGGAGGCGTTCCATCCGTCCGCCAGGGCCTTCTCCTTTTTTTCGATAAACGCCTCAAGGGAATCCACCAATGATTTCCAGATAAACAGCTTCTGAAGGATGTGGCGTTCCGCTGAGGTGAGGTCTTTTTCCGTATCAATAGCAGCGCCGTTTTGGGTGGTGATGATCATTGGTGCGGATTCTTTAAAAGAAACAGGTGGACATACCTTGGATCCAGATTCGATGCAAAGACATTTCCGTATTCCGCTTCGATCTCCCCAAAAAGCCGTTCCAGGGCGTTTCCAAGGGTTTTTGAGATTTCCTCCACGCTAAACCCTGATTGATCGGAAAGCCAGATGAGAAAATCGGTCTTTTTAGACGGCTTGATGCGGCCTGGCATGCCCTTTGTTTCCCACAGGTCTTCAAAAAACGGCTTAAACCGGCCAAGGGGTATGGGCGCCGGTCCTGCTTTCAATCCCAGCCGATGCCGGGCCCAGAGGGTCAAAAGCAGGTTCTCATGGGTTATGAAATAGCCCTTCGGAAATGCTCCGGTATCCAGCGAAAAACAGGACAGGAGGTCGTCAAAGGCCATGGCCTCCGTCAAGTCCGCCTGGGTCTGGCGGATATCCGCCATGGTCTCAAACTCGCGGTAAAGCACGCCGGTCCTGTAGTTGTCAAAAAACAGGGGGCGTTTGACCAGAAGCCCGCCGATCACCCCCACCAGGCGTTCCCCCCAAAAGCTCAAAGCAAGACGGTTTGCGGCAAACCAGCTTTTTTTCTTCCAGTGGAGCGCCTGCTGCTTCAGCTCGGCCGTCATGGCGTAACCGGCCCGAAAGAGATCCGTCAGCGGATAGGCCTTGACGGCCGCGGCGATGCGGCTGTCGTCCATTTTGTCCTTGCCGCCGCAGAGCCGCTCCATACCGATCTCGATATAGCCGCATGCTTTTTTAACGACCTTACGCAGCCCTTCTCTGTCGCGGACCGGGGTTTGGTCTGCGGAAACAATGCGGTTGCAAAGCCCGGCAAACTCCGCCTGAATCTGGTTGAAAGACTCCTCAAGGCTGATCAGGCTCAGGGCCCGGCTGAAGATGTGGTCCTTTTCCAGAAGCGCGGCGTGATTCAACGGCGCGGGAATCCGGTCGTCCTCATCCCGGATTTCAGGTATGATTTTTTTCTGCTTTTTCAAATGCTCCAGACGGATCGGCTGATACACCCCCACCGCTTCGTCAAAGGGAAGAAACCCCTTTTCCGCCAGCCGGACGTTTCGTAAACGGAAAAACTCCTCCTCGCTTTCGGCCGGAATCACGGCGGCGGCCCGGAGCAGGGTCTGCTGGTAAAGCAGATGATCCATGTCGGCCAGCCGCCTGAGAAACTGCAGCAGCACCGCATGCTTCTTCTCAAATTCCGCAAGGTCAGCCGTCGCATCCTCAGGGGGATTGGGGAGGCCGATGTAAAACACATCGTCGAAGGTGAGATAATTATCCCCGAAGTCCGAGGGGTCCTGGTCGTGTTCCCTCAGCCTGACATCGATGTTCTTAAACAGGTAGTACTCAAACATCTCGGGTTTCTCGGTCATGGCCCAGTCCATAAACCGGTTTGGATCGGCCTCCATCAGAAAACCCATCCAGCGGGTCATGGCGTTGATATCGATCCTGTCCTTTTCCCACAGTTCCATGTCCAGGATATACTCCCACTGGCTGGCCGAGGCCATGGAAAGGACCTCTAAAGCGTCTTCAGGGCCGATGTCATGGACCAGGAAAAAAAAGTCCTCCTCGGCAAAGGATCGGACCAGGGCTTCAGGCTGAGGATGCTCAAAAATCGCGTGCAGGGCGTCCTGACCCGGAAGCGCAAGTATCCTTTTCCGGTCCTCAGCCAGCTTTGCCGCCTGTTTCCGGTGGTCCTGCAGGGCGATGAGGTTATTTTCTTCCTTGACCATGACTGCCCGCGAACAACCCCCTTTCATTTTTTTATGATTCTATCATGAACCGGCGCGTTTTCAACATCAATCCGATGAAGGGATGCGAAACAGGGAGGTTTTGCAAAGGATCAGAAGCCCCGGCAGGGCGATGACGGCGCAGGCGATGAAAAAATGCGTCCATCCCAGAAAGCCTGCAAGGTAACCGGTGGGCGCGGAGGCGAGCACCCGGGGGACCCCCATCAGGCTGCTTAAAAGCGCGTACTGGGTGGCGGTAAACCGTTTGTCCGTCAAAATCGCCATAAAAGCCACAAACGCGGCCGCTCCCATGCCGGAGCTTAGGTTTTCAAACCCGATGACCGCGGTCAGCGCCGGAAGGCTTTTATTAAAACAGGACAGCAGGGCAAAACAGGCGGTGGAGGCGGCCTGAAGCACGCCAAACGCCAGAAGCCCCTTATAAATCCCCATGCGAAGGGTCAGCACCCCGCCGAGAAGCGCGCCGGCGATGGTCGCCCAAAAGCCAAAGAGCTTGACGACGGCCCCGATCTGGGCGGTGGAATAGCCGATTTCCAGGTAAAACGGGATGGTCATGGCGGACGCCATGGAATCCCCTATTTTGTAAAGCAGGATAAAGGCGAGCATCCAGATCGCGCCGGAACGGCTGAAGTACTCCCGAAGCGGCTCCACCACGGCGGACCTCAGGGTTTGCGGGGGCTCGCCCTTGATCCGCGGTTCAGGGGTAAGCAGGGTGGTGAGGATCCCCGGCAAAAGGCAGACCGCCATGATCCCATAGACCAGCCGAAAAGACAGAGGCCCGGCCAGGATCAGGCCTCCGCCGGCCGCCACCAGCATGCCGATGCGATACCCGTTGATATACAAAGAAGAAGCAAAACCGAGCTGGGCCTCCGGAACATCCTCCCGCCGGTAGGCGTCCACCACGATATCCTGGGAAGCGCTGAAAAAGGTGACAAAGAAAGCAGCGACAGCGGTAATCGCCGGACGCCCCGCGGGGTCTGAAAACCCCAGCCCGACAATGGCGGCCAGCAGCGCGATCTGGGCGACCAGCAGCCAGCCCCGCCGCCTGCCCAGAAACGGCAACGTGTAGCGATCCATCACCGGCGCCCATAAAAACTTGACCGTATAAGGGATGCCCGCAAGCGTTATCAAACCGATCGAGGCCAGGTCCGCCCCTTCGGTTTTCATCCAGGCCTGAAGCACGGTGAGGGTCAGGTTCAGGGGCAGGCCGCAGGAAAACCCCATCACTAAAGCGACCAGCATTCGTCGGCTGAAAATGATGGAGAAGAAAGGGCTGCGAAGGATCAAGGCATCGCCTCTTAGCGGCCGCCGAGGGAAGCCGGCGGCCCGGCGTTTACCACCTCTTCTGAAACAAACCCTTCGTATTGCTTGAAATTTTCTTTAAACCGGCCGGCCAGGGCTGCGGCTTTCGCGTCATAGGCCGGCTTGTCAGCCCAGGTGTTTTTCGGGTTCAGGATTTCAGAGGGTATGCCGGGGCAGGACTTGGGAACCTGTACACCGAAAACCGGCTCCTGAACGTATTCCACCTTATCCAGCAACCCGTCAAGCGCCGCGTTGAGCAGGGTGCGGGTGTATTGAATGGAGATGCGCCTGCCGGTTCCGTAAGGCCCGCCTGTCCAGCCGGTGTTGAGCAGCCAGCACTTGACCCTGTGCTTCTCAATCCGTTCGCCCAGGAGCTTGGCGTATTCGCTGGGATGAAGCGGCATAAACGGCGCGCCGAAGCACGCGCTGAAGGTGGCCCGGGGCTGGGTGACGCCGGCCTCGGTGCCGGCGACCTTGGCGGTGTACCCCAGCAAAAAATGATACCTGGCCTGAGCAAGGCTCAATTTTGCGATCGGCGGCAGAACCCCGAAGGCGTCTGCGGTTAAAAAAATAATGTTTTCGGGATGGCCCCCCATCCCCTCCTTGACGATGTTTTCCAGATGGGTGAGCGGATAGGCGGCCCGGGTGTTTTCCGTGATGCTGTCGTCATTTAGGTCCACATACCGGTCATCCTCCCGGCAGACCACGTTTTCAAGGATGGTGCCGAACTTTCGGGTGGTTTCATAGATCTCGGGCTCCGCCTCCCTGGACAGCCGAATCACCTTGGCGTAGCACCCCCCCTCGAAGTTAAAAATCCCCTCCTCGCTCCATCCGTGCTCGTCGTCCCCGATCAAGGCCCGCTTAGAATCTGCGGAAAGGGTGGTTTTACCGGTTCCGGAAAGCCCGAACAGCAGGGCGGTATCCCCTCTTGGCCCCTGGTTTGCGCTGCAGTGCATGGAGAGCACGTTTTTCTGGGGCAGGATGTAGTTCAAGGCGGTGAAAACGGATTTTTTGATCTCCCCGCCGTAGTAGGTGCCGCCGATGAGAATCAGCTTCCGGGTGAAATTGACCATGATCATGGTGTCCGAATTGATGCCGTCCAGATGCGGGTTCGCCAGAAACTTGGGCATGACGATGACCGTAAAATCCGGGGTAAAACGGGAAAGCGCATCGCGGTCCTTGACCCGAAGCAGCAGGTTCCGCGCAAAAAGCGCCTGCCATGCATACTCGGTGATCACCCGAACGGCCAGCCGGTATCTTTCGTCCGCCCCGGCGTAGGCATCCTGGACAAAGATCTCCCGGGCCTGCATGTAGGCCTTGAGCCGCTCAAAAATATTATCAAATTTATCCGAAGGATAGGCCACATTAACGTTTCCCCAGTTGATCCGGTCGGCGGTTTCCGCGTCCTTTACGATAAACTTGTCATTGGGCGCCCGGCCCGTGCTTACAGGGGACTCCATGGGCCGCACAATCACCAGAGGGCCCAGGTGGGATATCACCCCTTCCCCCCTGGCCGTGGCCTGCTCATAGAGCTTGGGAGTGCACAGGTTCCAGTGCACCTTTTTGATGTTTCTCAGCCCAAGGTATTCAAGGCCCGGCTCCAGCCGTTTCAGTTCCACAAACGATTTCACGGCATCTCCTTTGAGGCGGCGCGGATGATAAAGCAGACCGCTGTTTACTCCTCATACGCGGCAAGAATAACATCCGTAAGGGCGCGCTTGGGAACATGATGCACCCCTTTTTCATCCCGGAAGTATCTGATGTCGCCGTCGGCTCCGACCTCATCGACCACCGCCTCCTCGGCCGGCTTGCCGATGGCAATGACCAGAATGATATTGTACCGCAGCGGTATGTGAAGTATATCCCGAAGCTTCTCCCGGTTGACGGCGCCCAGAAGGCATCCGGCAAGGCCCATTTCCCTTGCACCCAGCAGGATGCTCTGGCCGGCGATCCCGGCGTCGAATCGGACGTATTCGTTGTTGATTTCCGTATCGCTCAACATAACAA
>DYLE01000099.1 GCA_020722245.1 Desulfonema limicola | reverse complement strand
AGGTTTTTCAATCATTTTTCACCAAAAATTCCCGCCAATCGCGGATTTGGGGTCTTGATTTTTCATTTCTTTTCCTCTATTTTTCCCCTATGATATATTTTTTGTGGACCAGCAAGGAACAATACATCCTCAGTTTTGCCGTTTTCACCATGAAGTAAATTTAACGTATTGTCAATGGCCTGCAGGATAAATTTTTTTCGCCTTCAATGAATAAACCCTTTGTCCTAAAAAACACCATTCAGAAATACAGCTGGGGCTCATACTCCGCCATTCAGGAGCTTCTGGGTATGCCGTCGAAAGAACCATGGGCCGAGCTTTGGATGGGCGCCCACCCCAAAGCCCCCTCCGAGGTCGACCTTGAAGGCCGTTGGACCCCTGTAGACCGCCTGATCAAAAAATTTCCGGCGGAGGTTCTGGGCGAGACAGTTGCTCAAAATTTCGACAACACCCTCCCCTATCTGTATAAACTGCTGGCCGCGGATCAGCCGCTCTCCATTCAGGCGCATCCAAACAAGATCCAGGCCAAACAGGGGTTTGAACGCGAAAACAGGCTAAAAATCCCTTTGAATGCGCCCCACCGGAATTATAAGGACCGATCCCACAAGCCTGAACTAATCTGCGCCTTGACCCGGTTTACCGTATTAAAAGGCTTTCGGCGTGTGTCCGAGATGCTCCCCCTGTTGAAAACCCTCTGTCCCACCGCGCTTTCCCGCGAGATCGATAAGCTCAGCGCAGAAGGGGGGTCCGGGCTAAAGGAATTTTTTTCCGGCCTTTTAACACTACCCAGGGAGAAACAACAGGCGGTTGTGGTCGAGGCCGCGGAAAACGCAAAAAAACAAACAGGCCGGCATCCTGCTTTTGAATGGGTCCTGAACCTTCATAAAAATTATCCGGAGGACATCGGGGTCCTGTCCCCGGCGATCCTGAACCTGATCATCCTTGCTCCCGGGGAGGCGCTTTTTCTCCCCGCCGGGGAGCTTCATGCCTACCTGAAAGGGCTCGGCATGGAACTGATGGCAAACTCGGACAACGTGCTGAGGGGAGGCCTGACCCGAAAGCATATCGATCCTTCCGAGCTTTTATCCGTCGTGTCCTTTACGGAAACCGGGGTTGATATCCTGCTTCCCGAAAAACGGTCCATGACTGAAGAGGTCTATCCGGTGCTTGCAGAGGAATTTTTTCTCTCGGTTATCAGGGTCGGCCCGGGACGCAACCATACCGCCCCGGAAAAACACAGCGCGGATATCCTTTTTTGTTTAACCGGCGAGGGAGTTATCAGCTACGGCAAAAATAATGAACCGGTCCGGTTTTCCAAGGGAATTTCGATTATAATTCCCGCCGATGTCGGTTCATACCGGATCAGCGGGGATGCCGTTCTTTACAAGGCCGGCGTGCCGATCTGAGGGGCCAAGGCGGGAGAGGGGTTGCGCAGGAAAGATGAATCTGAAGGTCAATGAGATTTTTTACAGCATTCAGGGGGAATCCAGCTACGCGGGCCTCCCCTGCGCCTTCATCAGGCTTTCCGGCTGCAACCTAAGATGCAGCTACTGCGACACCTCATACGCCTATGACCAAGGCGAACCCATGTCCATAAACGAGATCATCGAACAGGTCGATCTGTTTCGATGCCCTTTGGTGGAAGTCACGGGCGGGGAGCCGCTGCTTCAGGCCGGCACCCCGAGTCTGATAGAAAAGCTTCTTAACCGGGGGTATAGGGTCCTGCTTGAGACCAACGGAAGCCTGGACATCAGCCGGACCGATTCCCGATGCATCAGGATCATGGATATTAAATGCCCGGGAAGCTGCGAAAGCGACAAAAACGACCTGGCCAATTTAAGACGGCTATCTCCCCATGACCAGATCAAATTCGTCATCACCGGCAAAAAGGATTATGAGTTTGCCAAGCAACTGATCCGGTCTGACGGCTGGCCGAGCGGCTGGAACGGTACGATTCTCTTCTCACCGGCTTACAACGCCATGCCCCCCGCGACCCTGGCCGAATGGATCCTTCAGGATCATCTTGATGTCCGGCTCCAGGTTCAGCTTCATAAAATCCTCTGGCCTCGGGTGGGTTCCGGAAGATAGCACGGGGCTTTTCAATTCCTGTCGATTATGTTATCTTTATTTCAATTTTCCGCAATGGAGAGGCGATGAAAATCTCCCGAAGACAGTTTATCAAAACCCTTTCCACGGGCGCTTTAATCGCCGGTGCAGGACATGTTTTAGACGGTTGCAGCGGGATCACCCGAAGCGATATTCAAGCCGAGGACCCGGGCAAAGGATACCTGTTCGGCGCAGATGACCGGGACATAAAAATCCTGCACTACGCCTCCCTGGCGCCCAGCACCCTGAACATCCAGCCCTGGTTTGTCCGGATTGTGGATCGATCCCGCTGGATCATCGGCATCGATCAGACCCGGCGGCTGCCGAGCCTGGACCCGGACAATCGAGAAATACTGCTTTCCCTGGGGGCTTTTACGGAAAACCTTCTCATCGCCGCTGCAGCCATGGGGCTTACCACCGAATTCGAAGTGATTTCAAATGATCCCTTTTCCGAGGACATCCTTGCCATCACCCTGGCCGAGGGGTTTGAAAACGGTTATCCGCTTGAACGAATATCCGGCCGCCGCACCGTAAAAAAAGGGTTTCTCGAAAAAGAGCTGAGGTCCGACACCGTTCGCTCGCTCGCCGCGCCGAGCAAGGACCATTTTTTCTATTTTCCCCGGAACACCGAGCACGCCCTTTGCATTCAGGAGTGCGTGGTGGAGCAGTACCGCAGGCAGCTTGAAAAAAAAGAAGCGCAACAGGAAATCGCCGGCTGGCTGCGGTTCTCAAACAGAAGCGCTGCAAAACATTTGGACGGTCTGACCACGGAAAGCCTGGAGATGGACGCGATGGCGGGGTTTTATCTGCGGCATTTCGCCGAACCGGAGGATTTCTTAAAACCCTTTTACCAAAAAAAAAGCCTCGATGAGATATCCGCCATCGCCGAGGAGGGCGCGGGGTGGATCATCATCACCAGCGGCGGAAACAAGGTATGCGACCTGATCGACGCCGGCCGCAATTTTGAACGAATGGCCCTGCTGGCCAGGGAGCTTGAAGTGGGGCTTCATCCCATGAGCCAGTGTCTGGAGGAAAAGGAGGGGATGGATCATATCCGAATCACCCATGAAAAGGAGATCCTTCCCCAGTTCATCCTTCGGATCGGCTACCTGAACCGTTACCCTTCGCCGGTCTCCCTGAGACGTCCGGTAAACTGGTTTTTAAGGACCTGAGCTTGGGGATTCCGAAAACTTCATGGAGTGACCATTGGCGGTCAATAAGAAAAAAGCGGTGGTTCTCTTAAGCGGCGGCCTGGATTCCGCCACGGCCCTGGCCGTGGCGCTGAAAGAAGGGTATTCCTGTTACAGCCTGAGCTTTCTTTACGGCCAGCGGCATCGGCTTGAACTCAATGCCGCCGAAAGGGTGGCAAAGGCCATGGGGGTGGAGAGGCATATGGTGCTGGATATCGGTCTCGGCTGCCTGGGCGGGTCCGCGCTCACGGACAGGATCGAGGTGCCCAAATACGAAGAGATGCGAACCCTACCCGAGGGCATTCCTTCCACCTATGTGCCGGCCCGAAACACGGTTTTTCTCGCCTACGCCCTGGCCTGGGCCGAGGTGCTGCGCGCCCCGGATATCTTCATCGGCGTCAATGCGGTGGATTACAGCGGATACCCGGACTGCCGGCCTGAGTACATTGGCGCCTTTGAATCCATGGCCAACCTGGCCATCAAGGCCGCTGTGGAGGGAAGCCTTTTGATCCGCATTCACACGCCGCTGATGCATCTGACCAAAGCGGAAATCATCCGCACCGGCAGCGAGCTGGGGGTCGACTACTCCCTGACCCACAGCTGCTATGACCCTCAGCCAAACGGCCTGGCCTGCGGTCAATGCGCCAGCTGCCGGTTAAGGCTCAAGGGGTTTCAAGAGGCCGGACTGATCGACCCGATCCCATACGCAAACCCGCGACCGCCCTCGGCGGGTCGTAGGTGAACTCAAGGCAAAGACAGCAAAAAATGTCAGCTCGCTCATCCGCATATGTCCGGTTTATTCTGAAAACCCTATTGGCCCTGGCCGGTGTTTTCGTTCTTCTGCTTCTGGTAATTGCGGCCTTTATCTGTTTTCTTCCAAATATCGTTGAAAGCCCCAGGGTCAAAGGCCTGCTCGAATCCACCCTCTCCGAAACCCTGGGGGGCCCCGTTCATATGGACCGGCTTTGCTGGACCTGGGAAAAAGGTTTGGAAACGGAGGGATTTATCCTGTCGGACGGCTTGCAGTTTTCTGAAAAACCTCTGATCTCCATCAAAAAGGCCCGTCTTTTGATCGATTTTTCCGGCCTGTTTAGACTAAAACCAGGGCTTACGCTGATAATTTCCGGAGTGGAGTTAAATCTTATTCGAGAGGCTGACGGGCGGCTGAACCTGCTCGTGGGGCTTGCCGGAAAAGACCAGGCCGAACCCCTCCCTTCAAAACCCGAGCCTTTACCGGAAAAACAGAAAAAACCCTTTTCCCTTCCGATGGATCTATCCGCCGATTTGGAGCTTTCGGATATCTGCGTGGATTACCATGACCGGGCCAGGCAGCAGCGGCTGACGGTTCACAATGCATTCATCAGGCTGAACGTCCCTTCCCTCAAAAACAGCCCGGCCACCCTTGCCGTCGATATGGACATGGCCGTCAATCAGCGCGATATTCCCCACTCCTCCCTGACCGCAACCGTTCAGCACCTGTTTGATGCCCAAGGAAGGCTCTCCCTCCACCAGGTGCTGTTCAGCCTCCAGGCCGATCTTCCCGGCACCCGGGCCGCGTTTTCCGGAAACATGGCCGAATCCGGAATCACGGGGGATACCCAGATTCGGCTGGCCCTGCTTTTCGATACCCTTTCCCCCCTGATGCCGGAAACTACGGCAAAAATGGAAGTCGCGGGGGATATCACCCTTTCAGCGGGGGTATCCATGAAACCGGATGAGCCGCTTCGATTTGATGCCCGGCTGGATGCCGCGGATATCGCTCTGTCCGGCGGACCCATCGGGGAAAAATCTTTACAGGACGGAAACCTGCAGCTTCATGTCAGCGGGGCGTTTGATCAGAAAAAACAAACCCTGACCCTTGATCCAGGAGAGATGGCATTTTTACACAAGGGCCGGATTCAATTTAGCGGCCGTATCCAAGACATCACCAGCGGCCATCCGGTTGCGGACCTGACCATCGCCCCGCTTTTTCTGGATCTGGACGAAACCGCGCATTTTTTTAAAGCATTCCTTCCTGAACAGCTGGCCCCCGGGGATGCAAAGGACGGATCCTCTCTCTCCCTCTCCCGCGCGGTATTTTCCGGAAACCTGCCTGACGGACCGGCCCGGGTTCAACTGACCGATCTGGCCCTGGGCCTTCCGCGCATCCTTTTTTTTATCGACAAAACCAAAGCCTCATCTCTTGCCCTTGAAGGGGCGCGGCTTCAGGTTCAAAACCTGCAAACCGAATTATCAGCCGGCCTCCCCGTATCCGCGGCGATTCAGGCCTCCCTTGAAATCGACCGGTTCCTCAAGCAAAACGGAAAAGACGGCCTCTCCATTTCCGGTCTTCACCTTGGCCCCCTGATGGCCGAGGCGCAAGACATCCAAAAAGCCGAACACTCCCTGTTGGCGGTCCAGGCCGATGTCACCCTGTCGGATTCCTTAAGCATCGCGAAAATCCACATCCCGGATCAGCTCGATATACAGGGACTGGACCAGTCGCTCTCCGCCAGGGCATCCCTTCATTCAGACGGATCGGCCACCGGCACCCTGGAAGGCCTGAACCTGACCCTTCCCCTTTCCCTGAACAGCCGCCCCTCGGGGCCTTTCGACACGGTCTGCAAAATCCGCATCACCCTTCCGGAGTTTACCCTTTCCGGCGTAAATCCGCCGCATGTCGACATCAACGGGCTTACCACCCACATCAACCTGGATGATCTTCTGGTCGCCCGGCTTGAGGCGGGCATGGCCGATTCCGGCAGAAGCGGGATCACCCTGGACGCGAAGATGACCGCCGACCTCCTCAGGCTTTTCGAGCATTATCTCCAAAAACAGCTCCCGGGCATAACCGCTCGTGGAGACGCCTCCTTGACCCTCCATGCCAAGGGTCGGGTCCCGGATGCCCGGATGATCGACCGGCTCCAATCATTGCGGATCGACGGGAACCTTGAGTTTCTTGAGGATCTGCAAATCGAGGCCCGGCTGCAAGACGGCGGATTGAACCTGGCCCGGAGGGACGCACCCCCGATGGATATCCCATCGATTTCAGGGGAGCCCCTCCTCCGCTACCGCCTTTCCGGAAAAGACGGCCGGGGCCGGCTTGACGCCCATCTGCGGATCAGCGGCATCAAAGATATTCAAGGCGTCCGGATGAGCGAACCGCTTTCGGCAGACCTCTCCATAGGCGCCGACCATCGATTTATGAAGGGATTTGCGTTTCATCAAAACCTTTCCGTGGAGCCCTTGGATATTCATCAAAACCTTCAGATCTCGGTGGAAGGGCTTGACGCCGTTCTCTCTCAAAAACCCCTTCCCGATCCTTCGTCATGGATTTCTTCAATCGGCGTGGCAGCAAGCGCCGACATCGAAATACCGGATTGCGCAAAACTCAAAACCGCTGCCCCTTCTGCGATGACAAGTATGGATATCGAAGGGGCGGTATCAGGTCTTGCCCGCCTTCAGCTTACACCCGGACAGGAGATAAACGGCGGACTGCGGCTTGTTTTAAACCGCATCAGCATGGATATGCCGGATAGGATGACCCTTCAGAAAATCAGCGGTGACATCGATCTCTCCAAAAGGTATTTCATCACGCCCGCAACGCCGGCGGATGAAACCGGTCAGCTCCCATCCCTGCTGTCTTGGCAGGTGCTCCAGCCGCCGGCGGCCGGCGGCGGCCTCGGATCGCCGGAAAACAGCAACCTGCACCGTCATCTGAGCCTCCTGACGGAGCGGATCCGCTCATCCCCCGACCTGTCGATGAAGACCGCGCGGTTTCAATCCCTTCCCTTCCCCCTGGTCATCAACGGATCCCGGATCATGATCCACCAGCAGGAAGGGATACCGAGCCTGGATTACTTTCAGGCCGAGCTTCTCGGCGGCACCATCAATGGGTTTATGTCTTTGCGCAAGAGGGAATCCGGCTTCTTTATTGAATCCGAGATCAACCTTTCCGGAATCAATACCGGCCTTATTTTTCCCGAGGCGGCTTCCCGGATACCGGATGCAGAAGCTGAAATCAGCGGGTTCCTTTACGCGGAAATCCCGGTCAGGGACCGGTTGAAACCCCTGCTTGACGACACGACGCTCACCGTCGAATTCACCCGGATCGGCTCCAGGGCGCTGGAGCGCGTTCTGTATGCCCTTGACCCCTATGAAAGCAACGAGGTGATTCTATCCCAGCGTCGGCTTTTGAGGGCCGGAACGCCCCGGCGTGTCCGGCTGGAGGTCAAAGACGGGTTTTTATCCTTAACCGGTGAGGTCTCTGTAAAATCACTAACCCTGCCCCTGCCGGCGCTGCGACGCCTGAATATTTCTTCAGTGCCCGGAATCGAAAAATTTGAATCAGGCCTGAGCGGCCTTACACCGGTAATCGCCATATTAAACACTCTCACCTCACGCCGCATGGCCATCGAAAAAGACACCGGCGGCGTGCGGTTTTATTGAAAAACATAAGATAACGGACGACAGCCATGAAAAAAGGATTTTTGCTTCTGATCCCGGCGTTTTTCTTCGGATGTACCCTGGCACGGGTCAATGTCGAAATGCTGAGCGAACGGACCGCCCTGGAAAACCAGGTCCTGGGCAGCTACAACTCCCTTGACACCGAGATGCTGCTGGCCGCATCGGTTCGCGGCGTCGATTCTTCCGGCAACATCGCGCCGCTCCCCAAGCACAGCCCCGAATACAGCGATGTCCTTTCCGCCATGCAGATCCTCGCCTTCAACGCGGACGACCTTGAGCGCTTCAAGCGCCTGGGATGGGCCGGTGAAAACAACCAGGGCTTGATCACCCCGTTTGGCGTAAACAAGGAAAACCCTCCGGAAGAGCTGAAGGAATTTGCGGCGCAGATTTCCCCCGAGGAGTTTAATTACATCGTTGAACAGATCAACCGCTCCCGGGAGCTGATCATGCGCCACACCATTTACATGAACGAAACCCTGACCGAGGCGGACCTGCCGGAGATCAGGCGGGTGTTTGCGAAAATAAACGCTGAACAGGCAAAACCCGGCGAGAAAATCCAGTCCGAAAACGGAAGCTGGAAAATAAAATAAAAAAGGGGTAACGCCATGAGACTTCAGACATATACCCCCATATTTCGAAAGAAAATCCTGCCGGTTCTTCTGCTGGCCCTGACGGCCGGCCTGCCCTGGGCCCCGGCAATCACCGCGGCCGCGGAACCGGACATTATTGAAACCTGGGTCAACACCCCGGTGCAGGTGACATCAAGGACCGAGGCGGTGCTACACATGGCCGTGTCCGCCGACGGCAGACACATCGTATATATCACCGGGGATCAGAAGCCCACCCAGCTCTGGCTGGGGTCCGCTGATCCATCGGCCGTGAGCCTGCCTGAACCGCTTGCCTCGGACGGCTCGGCCAAATCCGCTCCGGCCGTTTCCCCAGACGCCCGCTATGTCGCCTTTACCGGTTACGGGCAGGACGTCACGGGAGACATCTTCCTCATCGACCGTAAAGAAAAAAACCCGCTTCCGACCCGGCTGACCGGAAGGGATACGGCGGACGACGGACCCTGCTTCTCTCCGGACAACCGGCGCCTCTATTTCCATCAGGCC
>DYLE01000098.1 GCA_020722245.1 Desulfonema limicola | reverse complement strand
AGGCCTTCTAAAATATGCGCTCGGGCCTCGGCCTTGGCCAGGTCGAAACGGGTGCGCCGGATGATGATATCCTTGCGGTGAATGATGAAATGCTCCAGGATCTGCTTGAGGTTCAGCAGCTGGGGCCGCCTGTCCGCAATCGCCAGCAGGATGATGCCGAAGCTGCTCTCCATCTGGGTGTGCTTATAAAGCTGATTGAGGACGACATCCGGAACCTGGTCCTTTTTCAGCGCGATGGCGACCCGGATACCTTCCTTGTCGGATTCATCCCGGACATACCGCACCCCTTCGAGCTGCTTTTCATTGACCAGAGCCGCGATCTTTTCGATCAGGACGGCCTTGTTCACCTGATAAGGCAGCTCCCGAACCAGGATCGTGTCTGTTTTTGTTTTTTTGTCCTGTTCGATATCGACCCGGGCGCGAATGCGGATCTTGCCCCTGCCGGTGGTGTAGGCGTCCACAATGCCGGAGGTGCCGTAGATAATACCGCCTGTGGGAAAATCAGGCCCGGGCAGAAATTCCAGCAGATCCTCGCAGGCCAGGTGGGGGTTGTCGATCAGGGCCTTGATGGCCTCGCAAAGCTCATTGAGGTTGTGGGGCGGAATGTTGGTGGCCATGCCCACGGCGATACCGGAAGAGCCGTTGAGCAGCAGGGACGGAATCCTTGCGGGGAGCACCTCCGGTTCTTCAATGGTTTCGTCGTAGTTGGGGGTAAACGCCACCGTTTCCTTGTCGATATCCTCCAGCATCTCATGGGCCAGTTTCGTCATGCGGACCTCGGTATACCGCATGGCCGCTGGCGGATCGCCGTCCACCGACCCGAAGTTCCCCTGGCCGTCCACCATGGGATACCGCAGGGAGAAATCCTGCGCCATTCTCACCAGGGCGTCATAAACCGCGGCGTCCCCGTGGGGATGGTACTTGCCGATGACGTCGCCGACGATTCGCGCGGACTTCTTATACGGCTTGTTCCAGTCGTTTTTGAGCTCGCGCATGGCAAAAAGGATGCGGCGGTGAACCGGCTTTAAGCCGTCCCGCACATCAGGCAGGGCCCGGCCGATGATGACGCTCATGGCGTAGTCTAAGTACGACTGCCGCATCTCCTTTTCAATGCTGATCGGATGGATGTTCTCTTTGATCTGATCCATATTCCTCAATGGTCATTCAGGCGACCGGATAAACCGGGAAAAAGTGACTAAAGTGAGCTAAAGTGACTAAAGTTTGAAGTGAAGTGCATTAATAATAAAAGGACATCGAAAAACTCCCACCTTCAGCCTTCAGCCTTCCACCTTCCACCTTCTACCTTCCACCTTACCTGCTGATCAACCCCAGCGCAAAAAACCCCAGCAGGATTTCATAAATCACCACGGGGGTGTACCCCTGAAAAAAGTGATAGACGATTCCGCCGCCGATGATGGCCGGCACCCCGCAGACCACCAGGATGCCGAGTTTTCTTCCCAGCGTCATGAGTTCCCTCTTTTGAATGTAAAGGTTATCGGTTTAGGCCTCAATCAGCATGGCCATGCCCATGCCGCCGCCGATGCACATGGAAATCAAAGCGGTTTTGGCGCCGGTCCGCTGCATCGAATGGATCGCCGTGACCGTCTGCCGGGCGCCGGTGCACCCGATGGGATGCCCCAGGGAGATGCCGCTGCCAAGCGGGTTGGGCCGGTCATAGGGAAGGTCAAGCTCCCGCATGCAGGCGATCGCCTGGGAGGCAAAGGCTTCGTTGAGTTCGATCAGCTCGATGTTCTCAAGACGCATGCCGGTTCGATGAAGCAGCTTGCGCACCGCCGGAATCGGGCCCAGCCCCATATACGCCGGGTCCACCCCGCCCGAGGCAAACCCCTTGATCTTCGCCATGGGCGTCAGGCCCAGGGACTTGGCCTTTTCCGCGCTCATGAGCACCACCGCGGCCCCGCCGTCATTGATGCCGGAGGCGTTCCCTGCGGTGACACACCCGTCCTTCTTGAAAACCGGCTTGAGCTTGGCCATCTTCTGCATATCGGTTTCCATGGGCCGCTCATCCGTATCCACCACCGTGTCCCCTCTGGGGTTTTTGATCACCACTGGAATAATCTCTTTTACAAAAGTTTTTTCCCGTATGGCCTTTAACGCCCGCATATGGCTCATAACCGACAGCTCGTCCTGCTCCTTTCGAGGGATCTGGTATTTTTCCGCAATGTTTTCAGCGGTCATGCCCATGTGGTATCCGTAAAAAATCTCATACAGCCCGTCAAAAACCATCAGATCATAGATCTCCCCTCTGCCGCTCACCTCCATGCGGTGCCCCCATCGGGCCTTGGGCAGGGCCAGAGGAGCCGAGCTCATGCTCTCCTGTCCTCCGGCGATGATCACATCGGCGTGGCCGCACATGATCTCCGTGGCGGCCAGGGTGATCGCCTTCAGGCCCGAGGCACACACCTTGTTCACGGTATACGCCGGGACCTCCTTGGGAATGCCCGCACGAACCATGGCCTGGCGCGCCGGGTTCTGCCCCTGGCCGCCCAGAAGCACGTTCCCCATGATCACCTCATCCACCACCACCGGGGGAGCGGCAGTGTCCCAGTCATAGGCCTGCTGTTCCAGTTCAATCATTTTCTGGTCCTTTAACCGGTCAGGGGCCGCCATTTTCATTTCATCGCTCAACACCGGACGCAGCCCGGCGCGTTTGACCGCCTCCTTGATGACGATCCTGCCCAGTTCCACCGCGGAAACCCCTTTTAACCCACCGCCGAAAGCGCCCACCGGCGTTCTTGCGCCGCTTACGATCACCACATCCCGCATCCCCGACTCCTCCTTGGATATATTATAATTTCAATCAATTAATGCCTAAATGGATGAAAACCTTTCCTAACAAATCAGCATACAAAAAACAAGAACAATTAAAGAAGTGCCGGCTATTTTTAATTGTTTTTCAATGGCCGGTCTGGTATTTTATCAGCATAGGGAAACCTCCTCGGCCCGGGGCGTAGACCACAAATGAACGGGAGGCGGGCATGGCAGAAAAAAAATTCAGGGTGGTATTCTCAGGCAAGCTCGCTGAAGGGGAAACGCTTCAGAAGGAGAAACAACAGCTGGCCGCCCTGTTTAAAATTCCGGAAGAAAAAGCCGACGCCCTGTTTAAAAAAAACCGGTCCATCATCAAACAAGACCTTGATCTTAAAACCGCCCAGAAATACGTCCAGGCCCTCGCAAGCAGAGGGGCGGTCTGTATGATCGAGCCCATGGCGCCGGCTGATGAATCCCCTCAAGCCGCTGCGGAACGAAATGATGAAAAACAGACAAAGCAGGGGCCTCGGGTGGTGTCCCTATCCCTGGCCGAAGCCCAAATCGGGTTTTCGCCTTTTGTAATCTCAAAGATCACCGGCACGCCGGATGGTTTAAATTTCAACAGGGCGGGCATGCCCGAAACCCCCTTTGAACAGATCCGCGGCCTGGCGGTGATCAGCCAGTCCGCGGGCCTCGAGGAGAAACTGAGCCTCCTTTTGTTTAGGGCCTCGGAGAAGCGGCCGTTTCTCTGCGATGCAAAAAATATTGCTTATACGGACTTTCCCATCAAACGGGAGGCGAGCGCCATCATCACCCTTCGTCATTTCATAAGGTTCCTCTGCGAGCAGAACCCCGGCCTTGCCATTGAAAAAAACAGCTTTGATTTTTTATCCGGAAAACCGCTCAAACGGCTCAATCCCGACGATGTCCTGAAGCTCGCGACCGGCCTGGGAAAATCCTTATAACACACCCGATCACCGGCTGTATGCCGGAGGCCGCCTGTCAAACCAGGGCCGGGCCTTCTCCAGCTGCCCGGCCAGCCTAAACAGGACGGCTTCTTCGCCGAAGGGCGCGATGAACTGAAGCCCGAGGGGAAGGTTGTCCGGGGTCCAGTAGAGGGGCACGGACATGGCCGGCAGCCCGCAGAGGTTTGCGAGCTGGGTAAAGGGGGTCCGCTCCAGGCTTTTTTCGGCCATCTGGTCGACCATTCCGGACGCCTTTAAAAGCCCGCCCAGGCTGAAGGTATTGACCAGTTGAATCAATACGGATTCCGCGGGACTGGGTTTTAACTCCCCGATCTTGGCTGGCGGGTAGGCCGTGGTGGGGGTAAGGTAGAGGGCGTATTTTTGAAAAAACCGCCCCATTTCACGCGCGGCGCGGTCCCACTCGCGCATGGCCTGGACAAAATGCCCGGCTGTAAAGCTTCGGCCGAGCAACCCGAGGACCCAGGTGAGGGGCTCCACATCCGTGCGTCCGGCCTTCCTGCCCAGCACCGATTGTAATCCCTCGATGTCCGCCGCCACCTCGCCGAAATACATGGTCAGATAGCTTTTGGCCAGGGCCTTGCCGTCGATGTTAGGAGAGGCCTCTTCCACATGATGCCCCAGGCTTTCCAGCAGACGGGCCGCGTCCTTGACCGCGTTTACGCATTCGGGATGAACCGGGGTCCTGATGGGGGAATCTGCGGTAAAGGCGATTTTAAGTTTCCCGGGGTCTTTTTCAATCTCCATCAGATACGGCCTTTCAGGCGGGCGGATGATATAGGGCGCGCCGATGTCCGGCCCCTGGGTGGCGTCAAGCATGGCGGCGCTGTCCCTTACCGACCGGCTGATCACATGCTCCTGCACCGCGCCTTGCCATACCCGGCCATGATCCGGGCCGCTGGGGTTGCGGCCCCGGGAAGGCTTGAGGCCGAACAGCCCGCAGTAGGCCGCCGGAATACGGATGGAACCGCCTCCGTCCCCACCCGAGGCCATGGGCGTCATGCCGGAGGCCACCGCCGCCGCCGACCCTCCGCTGGAACCGCCGGGGGTGCGATCAAGGTCCCAGGGGTTGCGGCAGGGGCCGAAGAGTTCGGGCTCGGTCACGGCCACCAGACCGAATTCCGGGGTATTGGTCTTGCCCAGTATAACCAGACCGGCTTTTTTAAACCGAACGACCATTTCGCTGTCATGGTCCGGAATATTGTTTTTAAGCGCCTTGCAGCCGTTCGAGGTAGGAACCCCGGCATACGCGAAGATCAGGTCTTTTAAAAGAAACGGGACCCCGAAGAAAGGCCCGTCGGGCAGCGGTCCCTGAACCGCGCTTCGCCCCTGGGCGAACATGGGGGTCACCACCGCGTTGAGCTCCGGGTTGATCCGCTCAACGCGGGCAATGGCTTCCTCGCAGAGTTCCACCGGGCTGATCTCCCCTTTGCGGATCAGCTCAGCCAGGCCCATGGCATCGTATCGATCATACGCTTCGAAGCCGCCCATATTTTTCTCCTTATCTTTTCAGGTTTTACGGTTTTGCCAGATGTTTCTTGATAAACGCCAGGGAGCCTCGCCGTTCATGGGCATACGCCTCCTTTAAGGTCGTTTGGTCCCGGTAATCGATCAGCTCCCTCACCACGGCCAGCATGTCCTGCTTCACCGCGCAGATTTCAGCGGCGATCTCTTTGGCGCGGGGAAGCAGCCGTTCATGGGGCACGACCTCATTGACCAGCCCCCATTCATAGGCTTTTTGGGCGTCGATAAAGGCGCAGGTAAAGGACATCTGGCGGGCCCGGCGCCGGCCCACGGCCTGCTGAAGGAGCTGGGTCATTCCCCATCCCGGATGAATCCCCACCCTGGCGTGGGTGTCCGCAAACGAGGCTTGCTCGGAGGCGATCAGAAAATCACAGTTTAAGGCAAGTTCAAACCCGCCGGTGATGGCGTGGCCGTTGATCGCGCCGATCATCGGTTTTTTGCAGGCCTGAATCAGGTCGGGCAGATCCGATCCGTCGCCCCGGGGATCGAGCAGGTTTTCCGTCAAGACCGCTTCCAGATCAAGCCCGGAGCAGAAGGATCTGCCGTTTCCGGTGAGAATCGCCGCCCGAATCCCATCGTCGTGAGTGACCCTTTCAATGGCATCATAGAGCTTGATCAAAAGCGCCCGGTTAATCGCGTTTCGCCTTTCCGGGCGGTTTAGGGTGATGACGGCGGTTTGATTGTCAACCTCAAAAAGCACAGGCTCGTCCATGATTTTCTCCTGCGTAAGGGTTCTGATGAAATGCGGAAGGTTTTCAGTTTATGCTGCCATAAAAAGCCGGGCCTGTCCATAGTAAGATGCAATCGTAAAAAGCTAAGGTAAAAGGTGGAAGCTGGAAGCTAGAAGGTAGAAGGCTGAAGGTGGAAGGTGGAATTCTTTTAAGTCCTTTGTGCTCTGTGGTTAAATCCTTCATTTTTCGAATTTGAAAAACCCAAGTGCCTTGAAAGTCGGCTGTGAGCGCGATTGAGGCTTCCGGGGTAAAAACCGGTTTTACCGGCATCACCGGATGGCTTCCGCTTGTGCTGCCGTATACAATCCGGTATAAGGCAGTTTCATGACAAGCGAACAAAAAAACAGGGGTTTAACATGATCACGGTTTTGGATTACGGCGCAGGGAACGTGCGCAGCGTCATCAACGCCATTGAAAAACTGGGGGAGACCGTAAGGCTGGTCAACTCCCCCGAGGATATCCTTTCTGCAGACCGGCTGGTGTTTCCGGGGGTGGGCAGCTTCGGCAGCATGATGGCCGCGCTCCATGACCGGGGATACGCCGATGCGCTGGTCCGCTACCTTCGAGCCGACCGGCCGTTTCTGGGGATCTGTCTGGGCTTACAGGCCTTGTTTGAGGAAAGCGAGGAGGCTCCGGGGGTTCGTGGCCTGGGGGTGATTCCGGGAAGGGTGAAACGCTTTGATACATCCCTTTCCGTGCCCCATATCGGATGGAACGGCATTTCGGCGCAAAAGCCCTCCCCATTGTTTGACGGCCTTTCCGGAGATGAAAAATTCTACTTTGTGCATTCCTATCATGCGGCGCCCCGGGACATGGGAACGGCCCTGACCTTTACGGATTACGGGGTGCGTTTTGTAAGCGGCATTCAGAGCGGAAACCTGATGGCCACCCAGTTTCATCCGGAAAAAAGCGGGGCCGCGGGGCTGAAGCTGCTGGGCAATTTTTTAAAACCCAAAACCACTGCAATCATTCCAACGCAAAACCCGAAGACCACCCGGCTGGCCAAACGGATCGTGGCCTGCCTGGATGTCCGCGCAGACGATGCGGGCGAGCCCGTGGTCACCAAGGGGGATCAGTATGATGTTCGGGAAAAGGGAAAGGTGCGCAACCTGGGCGATCCCGTGGATCTGGCCCGGCGGTACTACATGGAAGGGGCGGATGAGATCGCCTTTTTAAACATCACGGGGTTTCGGGAGTTTCCCTTGGAAGACCTGCCCATGCTGAGGCTGCTGGAAAAAACCTCCCGGCATGTGTTTGTTCCGCTGACCATCGGAGGCGGGATTCAGGATTATACCGGCAGGGACGGCAGGCCCCGTTCCCCCCTGGAGGTGGCCTCCGCCTACTTCCGCTCCGGCGCGGACAAGGTTTCCATCGGCAGCGACGCGGTGAGGATCGCCGAGAGCTACCTGAAGACCGGGAAAAAAACCGGACAAAGCGCCATTGAGCAGATTTCATCGGTCTACGGCAGCCAGGCGGTGGTGATCTCCATCGACCCCCGCCGGGTGTATGTCGCCGATCCCGGCCAAGCAGCTCAGCATGTCATTGAAACCACCATCCCCGGACCGAATGGGGAAAGACACTGCTGGTTTCAGTGCACGGTCAGGGGCGGCCGGGAAGGCCGGCCCATGGACGCCGTGACTTTGGCCCAGGTGTGCGAAACCCTGGGCGCCGGGGAAATCCTTTTAAACTCCATCGACCGGGACGGCACCCGGTCCGGGTTTGATATCGAGCTGATCCGCGCGGTGGCCGAGGCGGTCTCCATTCCGGTCATCGCCTCCTCCGGCGCCGGCAATGAGGCACATTTTCTGGAGGTGTTTTCAAAAACAGATGCCGAGGCCGCCCTGGCCGCCGGAATCTTTCATCGAAAGGAACTGTCCATCGGCGCGGTCAAAAAATACCTGCACGGCCGGGTGGAGATCCGCCCCTGATTTAAAAGGTCCGCGGGGGGAGCCGGTAACCCTGCCGATTCAAACCGGCAACCGAACCGGTGCCGTCAAAATAGTCCAGAGCCCCACCGTAAAATAGAATGCCCATTGAAACTTGACATACAAGCCGATTTCTGAGATACATCAAGTCGTGGAAAGCAATGTCTTATTCCTT
Organism: Desulfonema limicola; assembly: GCA_020722245.1. Lineage (GTDB taxonomy): Bacteria > Desulfobacterota > Desulfobacteria > Desulfobacterales > Desulfosalsimonadaceae > DYLE01. Next base: position 916 of record DYLE01000098.1, on the reverse strand, counting down.
CCTATAAACACAAAAATGTGAAAAAAATATGGATGCTCGCATTAGCGTATCAAATGAAAAACTTGCTGATTTCTGTCGGCGTCACCGGATACGTAAGCTGGCCTTATTCGGGTCAGCGCTGCGGGACGATTTCACCCCGAACAGTGATGTGGACGTGCTTGTGGAGTTTGCGCCGGGAAGCGTCGTCGGGCTACGGCTTTTTTTGATGCAAGCGGAATTGTCTGAAATCTTCGGCCTCAAGGTGGACTTAAACACCCCCGATTTTTTAAGCAAATATTTTCGGGACAAAGTGATCGCAGAAGCCAAGGTGCTGTATGACGCGACATAACGATGACGTGAGTATGCGGCAAATGCTGGAACACGCGAGGGAAGCAGTGGAGATGTCAACCGGCAGAACCCGCTCTGATTTAGAGAACGACCGTATGTTGCAGCTTGCGCTGACGCGGCTGGTGGAAATTGTTGGCGAAGCAGCCGCCCGCGTATCAGAAACAGGGAAAGAGCAGCATCAATTCATCCCGTGGTATCAAATACTTGGGCTGCGCAATCGTCTGGTTCACGGCTATGATGCCATTGATTTGAACATTCTGTGGGATATCATCCAAACAGACCTGCCAATGCTTATCACGGAACTTGAAAACATTCTTGAACAGAAGGTATAATAAAAATAGGTTTGTATAATTTGTCAACAATGTCCCAAAACATACAAGGTTGCCAGATAATCAAGGTGTTCAATATCTCCAATTAATCGTGAAACCTGACTCAAGCAGTGGGGTTGGAGAAGATATCATAATTGGATTTGAGGATATTACCTCATCATCAGAAAGGGAAAGAGTAATAGATGAGTTAATTCAGGAAAAATACGGGTCGAGTAGCCAAGGGGCACTTCCCCCCTTGGCTCTCCCGGAACCGGACGTGA
>DYLE01000097.1 GCA_020722245.1 Desulfonema limicola | reverse complement strand
GCCGGGATCTGTGCGGGGGGTGCCGGGCAACCGGTATCCCTACCGCGACAAAAGCGGTTTACCCCGCTTGGCGGTATTGTTACAGGAATTAATTTATAGGTTTTTTTTTAAATATTTTTACCACGAAGGCCACAGAGGAAAATAAAATTTTTTCTTAATGCCCTCTGTGATCTCTGTGGTTAAATGGTTCATTTTGCTGACGCGTCAAAACTAAACCGGAAAAGAGATAATATTTTGATATACCGACAAGGATGAATCCATGAAGATCAACCGAAGGCATTTTCTGTCCCTGGGGGTCGGGGTGGGCGCGGGCCTGACCCTTTCCCCGGTTCCCTGGAAACTGATGGACGACGTGGCGATCTGGACCCAGAACTGGCCCTGGACCCCGGTTCCTGAAGACGGCAGGGTTTCCTATGTGCGGTCCGTCTGCACCCTTTGCCCCGGCGGGTGCGGCATTCGGGTCCGCAAGGTCAATGATCGGGCGATCCGCATCGAGGGGGAGAAGGAGCATCCCATCAACCGAGGCGGGCTCTGCCCCATGGGCCTTTCCGGGCTTCAGTTCCTTTACGGCCCGTCCCGGGTGAAATCCCCCCTGAAACGGCTGGGAAAAAGGGGTGAGGGAAAGTGGCGGAAGATCACCTGGAAGGAGGCCGTGTCGGAGGTGGGCAAAAAACTTTCCGATCTCCGGGAGAATCATCAGCCCCATACCGTCGCCTGTATCGCCGGGTCGGACAGGGGAAGCCTTCCCAGCCTGATCAGCCGGTTTATGACCGTTTACGGGTCCCCGAACTTTATCCGTTCAGCCACGGCCTTTGATGCCCTGGAACAGGCTGTTTATTTAACCCAGGGGGAGCAGGGGCGCATCGGGGTTGATTTGGAAAACGCTGATTTTGTTTTGAGCTTCGGCTGCGGCCTGGTTGACGGCTGGGGTTCGCCCGGTTGGGTGTGTAGGCTTTTTAGACGGGTAGGTCCAAAGATGCGGATTGTTCAGGTGGAACCCCGCCTGTCGGACACCGCGGCCCAGGCCACCCACTGGATCGGGATTCGTCCCGGAACCGAAGGGGCGCTGGCCCTGGGTCTGGCCCACGTCATGATTGCGGAAAACCTCTATCAGCGGGATTTTGTGGAAAACCTCTGCTTCGGATTTGAGGACTGGACGGATGCCTCCGGAAATCCTCATGAAGGCTTCAAAAAAACAGTCCTGGACCGGTTTTCGCCCCAGGCGGTGGCCAGGGTCACCGGGATTCCCAAGGGAAGGATCATCGCCCTTGCCCGGGCGTTTGCCCGGGCCCAAAGACCCATCGCCATCTGCGGAAGAGGGAAGGGAAGCCTTCCCGGAGGGATTGACGAATCCCTGGCGGTTCATGCGTTAAACGCCCTGGCCGGCAATATCCATCAGCCCGGCGGGGTTTCGGTTGTGTCGGATCCGGAATACGCCAAATGGCCGGAGCTCAATATCGATCAGATCGCCGCGGAAGGGATGCAGCATCCCCGCATCGACGGGGCCGGAAGCGAAAGGTTTCCTCATACCCGCTACCTCTTGAACCGATTGCCGCAAATGATCAATTCGGCGAGTGGTGAGCCCCCGGTTCAGGCGCTGCTTGTCGCCGACGCCAATCCGCTCTACACCCTTTCAGATACCGCGGCCGTTCAAAAGGCCTTTGACCGGATTCCGTTTATCGTGAGCTTTTCCTCCTATATGGACGAGACCGCCATGCAGGCGGATCTGATTCTGCCGAACCACACCTATCTTGAACGGTATCAGGATGTTTTGTCCCCCAAGGGGATGCCGTACTCGGTGATCGGTCTTGCAAAACCCGTGGTGAAACCCCTCTATGACACCCGGCATACCGGCGATGTATTTATTCAGCTTGCAAAAGTCCTCGGCGGTTTTGTGGAGCAAGCCTTCCCCTGGGACAGCTATAAGTCCTTTTTAAAAGAGGCTTTAAATGACAACTGGGACACGCTTAACATAAAAAGCTTTATGGAGGTGCGAAACGAGGCGCCTGAGCCGCTAAATTACACCTTTCAGACCGCCTCGGGGAAATTCGAGTTTTGTCCCGTTGCTTCAAACAATCAAAAGGCAAAGGATTTACACGCAGCTTCCCTTTATTCCTTGGCGCCCATCGAAGGGGATAAACAAAGTTATCCGCTGGTGCTGATCCCCTATGACGCGATCCGGCTGGCCGGCGGGGATATCGCAAATCCGCCGTTTGTCACAAAAACCGTGGAGGATACCGTATTAAAGCACGACCTGGCCTTTGTTGAGATCAACCCGGAAACCGCCCGGGGCCTGGGAATGGCCGAAGGGGACGAGGCGATGCTCACCACCCCCAGGGGAAACGCAAGGGTCAGGCTTCATTTGTTTGAGGGGATCATGCCCGGGCTTTTGGCCCTGCCGAGGGGGCTCGGGCATACGGCCTATACCCCTGAGTGGTGCCTGGCGAATAAGGGGGTCAACGTAAACGCCCTGATCGGGCCTATTGAAGACCCGGTTTCAGGGCTGGACAGGGGATGGGGTATTCGGGCAAGGCTGAGCAGGGCCTGATCCGGCAAGCCCAGGCAGAGGAAGCAAGCAACATACGGATACTATAAACCCATAACGAGGTTTTCATGAAAGAGGATACGTTGAACAAGCGACCCAAAAGATTCGGTATGGTGATCGATCTGGATAGGTGTACGGGTTGCGGCGCCTGCATGGTGGCATGCTATGCGGAAAACAATATCCCGTTTAAGGCCGATGAATCCAATAAGCTGGACAGCATCAACTGGATGCGGGTGTTTAAGATCACCAATGGCAAGCCGTATCCCCACACCGAGGTCTGCTATATTCCCATGATGTGCATGCAGTGCGAGGGGAGGGAGGGGGACGGCCATGCCCCCTGCGTTTCGGTTTGCCCGGCGGTGGCCACGGATTATGATCATGAGACCGGGGTCATCAGCCAGATCTATACCCGCTGCTTCGGCTGCCGCTACTGCATGGCCGCCTGCCCGTATCACGCCCGCAAATTCAACTGGTGGGACCCGGCGTGGCCCGCGGATATGGAAAACTATCTCAGCCCGAATGTTTCGCCGCGCATGCGGGGGGTGGTGGAAAAGTGCTCCTTCTGTTACCACCGGTATCAGCTGGCCCGGGACAGGGCCTATTATGAAGGGCGGGATGAGATTGCGGAGAAGGAATACCAGCCGGCCTGCGTCGAGGCCTGCCCCACCCGGGCGATCACCTTCGGGGATTTGAACAACCCCGGGCATGCGGTCCACCGGTTAAAGAACAGCCCGAACGCGTTTCGCCTGCTGGAGAAGCTTCATACCACCCCCAAGGTCTATTACCTTACCCGCCGAACCTGGGTCCGGCGGGCCGGCGACAACTACCTGGCGGATGAACACTTAAATACCGCCAGAAAGAGAATCATCAGGCAGCAAGGAGCGGTTAAATGAGCAAGACGTCATGGATACCCGAAGGCGTTAAACGCTGCTCAGGACGGCGGTTCGCCCTGGGGATGGCCGCGGTTACTGCGGTTCTGGCGTGGGGGGTCTACGCCATGTTTCTGGTCTGGTACAAAGGGTTGAACCAGACGAACATGAACGACGCCTACGGATTTGCGCTGTGGATCTGGGCGGACCTTGCGGTCATCGCCCTGGGCGGCGGCGCGTTTTTTACCGGGTTTCTCACCTACATCCTCGGTCAGGAAAAGCTCAAGGGGATCATCAATTACGCGGTCATAATCGGGTTTATCTGTTACAGCTCCGCCCTGCTGATTTTGGCCATCGATATCGGCCAGCCCCTGCGCGGCTGGTTCATCTTCTGGCACGCCAACGTGCATTCCATGCTCACCGAGGTGGCCTTCTGCCTGTCCTGTTACTTCGCGGTGCTGACCATTGAGTTCATCCCGCTGATTCTCGAAAACCCGAGGCTGGACCGGGTGCCGTTTCTGCACCACTTAAGCCATAACATGCACGGGATCATGGCGGTGTTTGCGGCCACCGGGGTATTCCTCTCCTTTTTTCATCAGGGATCCTTGGGCGGGGTGACCGGGGTGCTTTTCGGCCGGCCCTTTGGATACCGGGAAGGCATCTTCATCTGGCCCTGGACCTTTTTCCTGTTTACCTGGTCCGCGGCGGCCTGCGGGCCCTGCTTTACCCTGCTGATCACCTGGATCACCGAAAAGATCACCCGCAAAACCCTGGTCAAGCCGGATGTTAAACAGTTATTGGCGAAGATCTCCGGCTGGATGCTGATCACCTATATCATCGCCAAGATCGCCGACACCATTTACTGGGCGCTGGTCACCGCTCCTTCCATGGGGTTTACCCTCATGGATTTTTATTCCAACAACCCGGTTTACGGGATCTGGATTTTGATCGCCGAGATTGTCGTGTGCGGCGTGGTGCCGGGGCTTATCCTGATCACTCGAACCGGCCGGGAGAATGCTTTTCTGCTCATGCTGTCGGCGTTTCTGGCCGTCATGGGCTGCTGCATCAACCGGTGGGTCATGGTGCTTCAGGTCATGGCCGTGCCGCTGTTTTCATTCAATGAATGGTATATGTACACCCCCAGCTGGCAGGAGGTGGCCACGACCATCCTGCCGGTGGCCTACGGGGTGATCGTTATCTCCTTGGCATACCGCTACCTGCCGGTGTTCCCGCAGGAAAGGGAGTTAAACCCGGCGGACTGACCGCCGATGAAGGAGGATCCTATCGATGTTTCCGTTTGTGTTTGAATGGGCCTGGGACATGAGCCACATGGTTTTCATGGGGGGGCTCTGGTACGCCCTCACCATCATCGGTCTGGGGTTGACCTACTGCCTCATCAAGGCCGCGGTGGATACGGCGCGGGAGGGTAAGCGGACAAACGACCCTCACCATTGACCGGATACAGGACAAGATGTGATGATCAAAAAGCGTTCTCCCTTAGTGGAGACGCTTTTTGTTTTTGGCGTTTGATAATCGTTTTTTTCAATCGGATTTGAGATTCACATATGGATGAAATCATCATTGAGGGCGGCACCCCGCTTTCCGGGGAGGTCAGCGTCAGCGGCGCAAAGAACGCGGCGCTTCCGATGATCGCCGCGTCGATTCTTACGGGCGGGAAATTCACCTTTCGCAATGTGCCGGTGCTTAGGGATATCGACAGCATCGAGCGGCTGCTTTCGGACATGGGCGTGGCGGTGGAGACCCTCGGCAACACGGTTCACATCGACACCGCCGACCTGAACCGTTTTGAGGCTCCGTACGAGCAGGTCCGGCAGATGCGCGCCTCCATTCTGGTGCTCGGCCCGCTTCTGGCGCGAATGAAAAAGGCCCGCGTTTCCCTGCCTGGAGGATGCGCCATCGGCGCGCGGCCCATCGACCTTCATCTAAACGGCTTGTCGCTGCTCGGCGCGGATATCAAGCTGAGCCACGGGTATGTGGAGGCCTCCGCGAAAAAGCTTAAAGGCGCGGAGATCTATCTGGATTTGCCTACGGTCACCGGCACGGAAAACCTGATGATGGCGGCCGTGCTTGCAGACGGCGTGACAATCCTTCGCAACGCGGCCCGGGAGCCGGAGATCGCGGCGCTTGCCGGGATGCTCAACAAAATGGGGGCCGATATCAAAGGCGCGGGAAGCCCCATCATCACCATTTGTGGGGTCAAAAAACTCAAGCCGGTATCCACGGTTGTCATTCCGGACCGGATCGAGGCCGGGACCTTCATGGTTGCGGCCGCCCTGACCGGAGGGGACATCCTGGTTAAAAACTGCAACCCGGACCACCTGCAGGCGCTGATCCACAAGCTTGAAAAAACCGGAGCGAAGATTCAGGTGCGTGATGACGGGGTGCGGGTCAAGGGCGGTGGAAGGATCAACAGCGTGGATATTCGAACCCTGCCTTACCCGGGCTTTCCCACGGATATGCAGGCCCAGTTCATGGTCCTGATGTCCGTTGCCAACGGGTTCAGCGTGATCTCCGAGAACATCTTCGAAAACCGCTTCATTCATGTGAGCGAGCTCCAGCGCATGGGCGCTGACATCACCATATCGGGAAACCACGCGATGATCAAAGGGGTGCCGAAGCTTTCCGGGGCCCCGGTGATGGCCACCGACCTGCGGGCGAGCGCCTCCCTTGTTCTCGCCGGGCTTGTGGCCAAGGGAACCACCCGGATCAGCCGGGTTTATCATCTGGACCGGGGGTATGAAGCCCTGGAAAAGAAGTTCGCGCGGCTCGGCGCAACGATCAAACGAGTCCGCGCCAAAGCTTAAATTCCCGTATTTCCCATCATGCCGATGGTTTTAAACCGCGCCTTTCGCCAGGAGCCGGGTGATTTTTTTTATGGCCGCCCGGTGATCCCGCTGCTGTTCGCATTCATCGCCGGTATTCTATTGGCGCGGTATCTGCCCGGCCGATCCCTGCTCATGACAGCAGGCGCGATCGCGTCCGCCGGGGTTATGGGGTATGCCCTGTATTTCAAACGACACCCCATGCTCTCGCCGCTCATCCTCTACGTCTGCCTGGGGTACCTGGCCTTTGCCTCCTGCACCAGCGTCGCCTCCTCTTCGGATCATGTCATTCATTACCTGGGGGAGCGTTACTGGCGGATCACGGGAACCGTCGCCTCAGACCCGTTAAACGAGCAAAGAAGGGAGAGGTGGGTGTTAAACCGGCTTGTGCTTGCGGCCCCATCCGGGAACCCGCCGCCGTTTCGGGTAAGGGGAGGCATACAGGTCGCCCATTACGGAAAGCCTTCCGGTCTGACGGTCGGGGACAGGATCACCCTGACGGGCAGGCTCCGGCCATTTACCAACTTTCAGAATCCGGGCGGGTTTGATTACCGAAGATACATGGCGTTTCGCGATATCTGGGGGCATACCTATACCACCGAGTATGGCATGAAGGTGTTGGAGAAAAACAGCGTCCCGTTTTTTCAGGCGCGGCTGAACGCCGCCCGGGAAAATATCGCAGACCTGATCGGCCGTTCATCCGAGGGGGACACCCGATCTGTTTTAAACGCCCTGATTTTGGGCAAGGGGCATGAGGTCCCGCAAGGGCTGCGGCTGGCCTTTAACCAGGCGGGGGTCAGTCATCTGCTGGCGATTTCCGGGCTTCATATCGGGATTGTGGCCTCTTTTGCATTTTTGCTTTTTAGATTTTTACTGTCCTTTATTCCGCCGGTGCTGTGGCATGCCTGGAGCAGGAAAGCGGCCGCCCTGCTGTCGATTTTTCCGGTGATCGTATACGGCCTGCTGGCCGGCATGTCGCCGTCCACCCAGCGGGCGGTGATCATGGTGATCGTTTTTCTCCTGTCGCTTCTCCTGGAGCGGGAGCATGACCTGATGAACACCCTGGCGGTGGCGGCTTTGGCGATCCTCATCGTCAATCCGGTATCGATTTTTTCCATCTCGTTTCAACTCTCCTTTATGGCAGTGGTGTCCATCATCTACGGCATGTCCGGGGTTCAGGAGAAGCTGAAAAACAGGAATCCGGTTGTCAAATGGCTGCTGGGTTCCATCCTGGTTTCCTTTTTCGCCAACCTCGGCACCCTGCCGCTGGTCATGTATTATTTTAACTATCTTTCCCTGGCGGGGGTTTTCGCCAACATCCTCCTGATCCCCTTAATCGGTTTGATTGTGGTGCCGGCAAGCCTGTTTTCCGTTCTCGTATTATTTCCGGTTTCCGCAAACGCCGCTGTCTGGGGGCTCCAGATCAGCGGGTTTGTGCTTTATCATTCGATTGAACTGATCCACCTTATCGCCGGTTTTCCGTTTTCCGCCTTTAAAACCGTCACCCCGTCCATCCTTGAAATGGCATGTTTCTATATTCTGTTGTGGGGCATCCTAAACATCCGGTCACGAGGCCAAAAGGCGGCCCCTGTTGAAAAACGCGGCATGCGAAGGCTTTTATCCAAAACCTGGGCCGCCAGGATCCTTATGGCGGTCATGATCCTTGTTTTTGCGGCGGACGCCTTTTACTGGATAGAGCGGCGGCTCTGGCATGAGGATTTCCGCGTGACGGTTCTGGACGTGGGGCAGGGGAACGCGGCCCTTCTTGAGATGCCCAAGGGGTATTGCGCCCTCATCGACGGAGGCGGTTTTCCCGATAACTCGGTTTTTGATGTGGGGGAGCGGGTGGTGGCCCCTTACCTGTGGCGCAACAAGATTCGAACCGTGGACATGCTGATTTTGACCCATCCGGACGCGGATCATTTAAACGGGCTGATCTACATCCTCAAGCACTTTCACGTCAAACAGGTGATAAGCAGCCATCAGGAGGCGGAAAGCATTGAATACCAGTCGTTTAAAAACCTGATTCGTTCGAAAAAGATTTCTCATCCCGAGTTTTACGCCCTGCCCAGAAGAATGAACATCAACGGGGTGACCCTGGAGATTCTTCATCCTGCTCCGGATTTCGATCCCGGCCGCCGCACACCCGGCCGGAGTTTTAACGACAACTCCTTGATCATCAAGGCCGGATTTAATCAACATACCCTCCTGTTCCCCGGGGATGTCGGAAAGCCGGGAGAGATGGAAGCCGTGGCCAACGCCGGGGCCGCCCTCCATTCCACCATCCTGCTGGCCCCGCATCACGGGAGCAAGTCCTCAAGCACCCCGGACTTTCTGGACGCGGTCGATCCTGAGGTGGTGATCATCTCCTGCGGCAGGGAGAACCGGTTTGGTTTTCCGGCGGCATCGGTTTTAAAGCGGTATGAAGACCGCAGACTCACTGTTTTCAGGACGGATGAGCACGGAGCCCTCAGGCTGGTTTTCTCAGATGGATCGGTGACCATTAATCCGGCAACAGGGACTTCCGGCGAGGCCTTTTGTCTAAAATAATTATTGACAGGGATTTCTCGTTTTATTAGCGTATCCCGTTGTTTTATTGCGATGGGGCTGTAGCTCAGCTGGGAGAGCGCATGACTGGCAGTCATGAGGTCGTCGGTTCGATCCCGATCAGCTCCACCAAAAAAATCAAATAGTTAGGCGGCTCTTCAAAAAAAGCCGCTTTTTTTGTTTGAAGTAAAGGGGGACGCCCTTTACATTTTTACATTTGGAGGAAATTCAGGGACGTATATCATATTATTAGTTG
>DYLE01000096.1 GCA_020722245.1 Desulfonema limicola | reverse complement strand
GGTGGCGACCCTTGAAAAAATGGGCCTGGAGATCAAGTGCGATCCCGTGGTGGGCCGGACGGTCAGTTTAGACGAGCTGTTTGAGGAAGGGTATGACGCGGTGTATGTGGGGGTGGGCGCCGGCCTGCCGAGTTTTTTAAACATTCCCGGCGAAAACCTGATCGGCATCTATTCCGCCAACGAGTACCTCACCCGGGCCAACCTGATGAAAGGGTATTTGTTTCCCGCCTATGACACCCCCATTGCCCACGGCAAGGATGTGGCGGTCATGGGCGCCGGCAACGTCGCCATGGATTCGGCCCGGACAGCCATGAGGCTCGGCGCGGACCGGGTGCGGATCATCTACCGCCGCTCCAGGGATGAGATGCCGGCCCGTGCCGCGGAGATTCATCACGCCGAGGAGGAGGGGATCGAGTTCTGTCTTTTGACCAACCCCGTGCGGTTTATCGGCAACGACGACGGCCGGCTGATCGGCATGGAGTGCTTAAAGATGGAGCTGGGTGAGCCGGATGCCTCGGGCCGCCGCCGGCCTGTTCCGATCAAGGGCTCCGAGTTCCGCATAGACTGCGATCTGGCCGTGGTGGCTGTGGGCGCGGGCGCAAACCCGCTGCTGACCCAGTCCGACCCCCAGATCTCCTTAAACAAGAGGGGGTATATCATCGCGGATCCCGAGACCGGAAAGACCACCAAGAAAGGGGTCTGGGCCGGCGGGGATATCGTGACCGGCCAGGCCACCGTGATTCTGGCCATGGGGGCTGGTCGAAAAGCCGCGGATTCCATTCACCAGTATCTGACCTGGGGATGGTAGTTTTAAAGGATTTTCAGATCCTGATTTACGAAAGGGTTTTCCAGAAATCCCTGGCGCGGCTGGTCATGTCCTCACCGGTCGCCGGCGTGTCCTGTCGCGGAGGGGTGGTTCGCCGCAGCCGGGCGATCCTTTCCTCAAGGGGAGGGTGCGTGGAGAACAGGTTCATCAGGCTTCTGCCGGAAAGGGGGTTGACGATGAACATGTGGGCGGTGGCCGGTTGCGCGTCCATGGGAATGTGTTTTGTGTAAGCGCCGAGCTTTTCCAGGGCCCGGGCCAGACCCTCGCTGTTTCCGGTGATTTGGGCCGAGGTGCTGTCCGCCAGAAATTCCCTGGACCGGGAGATCGCCATCTGGATGATCATGGCCGCGATCGGGGCGATGATGGACATGGCCAGCAGCCCTAAAACGCCGCCGCCCTCATTATCATCCCGGCTTCCGAACCCGCCGAACAGGGCCGACCATCGGGCGAGGTTGGCGATCACCATCACCGCCCCGGCCATGGTGGCTGCGATGGACCCGATGAGGATGTCCCGGTTTTTGACATGCCCCAGCTCATGGGCCAGCACCCCGGCCAGTTCATCAACATCCATGAATCTGAGCAGGCCTTCGGTGACGGCAACCACCGCGTGCTCCGGGTCGCGGCCTGTGGCAAACGCATTGGGCGCATCCTGGGGGATAACATAGACCCGGGGCATGGGAAGGCCTGCCCGTTGGGCGAGTCCGGAAACGATCCGGTAGAGTTCAGGGGCGTCCTGGGGGGTGACCTCCCGGGCCCGATACATGCGAAGCACGATTTTATCCGAATACCAGTAGGCGAAGAAATTCATGACGCCGGCAAGCACCAGGGCCATGACCATTCCGCCCGGTCCGCCGATGACCCTTCCCACCCACAGGATGACCGCCGTCAATACCGCAAGCAAAATGATGGTGCGTATCTGGTTTCCCATTTCGTGTGCAGCTCCTTGTATCTGATGATCATTACTAAAAAGGCTCAGCCTGTTATCAAGATTATCATGGGTATTTATTAAGACCAAAATGATTTTGTCATATAAGATAAAAATGATTTTGTAAAAAACAAGCCCCGGGTGAAGGAAAATGCAGGGCTCCATCGACTCAATGGAATCGCGCGGTCATCTTCTCACTTTTTTTTGAAGACGCTTTGGTGTTGAAGAAATAGCGATTTTTTTCTTAAGCCCCTTGACGGCTTATGGATGGAAAAATGGAAGCAGCGGTCCCTTGTGTCTTTAGGAAACATGCATCATGTAAATGGAATCCAGAGGACAGGCCTCAATACAGTCCCAGCATGCCATGCATATATCCTGGAAAACGACCGGCGGCTGAAAATCGCCGTCGAGCTGCTTGATCACTTTATGGGTGCAGGCCGATACCGCCGCGCAAACCCCCTTTTCAGGATTACACTGGTTCGGGCGGCATTTGTCATAATCCACCATGGCAAACGATTTTTTGGGTTGCAGATTCATTGGATTTCCCTTTAGAAACCGCACAGCTGAAGCTGCCTTCCGGTGAGCCGGATGCCAGAGGGCGGATTCAGCATTCCAGCCATGCAAATGATGCGGGACATGCCTTTTCGCGTCATGTCCCACCAGTGGTAAGCGATATCGTCGTTTTTTTCTCCGGAAAATACAAAGGCCACGCGATCAGCCGGAACCCCCAGCCCCTCAATGGCCGATTTTTCGTCGAATTCCTCATTCCTAGGGACATTGCCCAGCACATAAACGATAACCCCGGTCTTCATACCCCAGCCTCCTTCCGCGAAAACAATGGGTAAAAATTGGGTTCATCATACGGCTTCCGGACGGATTCCAAGCGGTGTTCGCATAAAAAACCCCCGAACCGATCATCATCGATCCGGGGATATCCCTTTTTTATCCGCAGATGCGCAAACACCGCCTGGATCCGCAAGGCGTGCCACGGTTTTATTCAGGCAGGTCTTCTGACTCTCGGTTCTTCCTAATCACGGCGCCTTCCCGATCTTTAAACAGGGATCAGTGGCGTTTGAGCCGTTTTCGTCCCCGATCACAGCGGCGGGCCCGTCCCCGATTTTCACGGGGTTCCCTTTTTAAGCTCTGCGATGAGCACCCAAATAAAGTAATGATATAAAAAAACATGGCCGGGAAAATATGTCAAGCTCAAACTGAATCGGAATTTAACGCCAGAAATGCTGAAGGCCGAAGGCTGAAGGTGGAAGGTAGAAGGTAGAAGGTGGAAGGGGGAAGGCAGTAAGTTATGAGGCGACTCCCTTTTTTACGAGAGCGTAAGCGGTTTGCCTGCAAAGATACCGTGGAGCGGGATAAACGGTTTTTGTATGGTGTTTGGCGACACCGACCTGATGCGGCTAAAGACCGACGGCGGTTTTGGGCAGGCGCGCGATAAACTCAGTGGCCAGGCTGCCGATATAGAGGTACCCCTCGGTTTCAGTGACGCTGGTGTTGAGGGGACAGGCGGCGGCCGGATCCTGAAGGTTGTCGATTACCCTTCCGGTTCCATCGATGGCGATGATATGGCCGTAGGCGACCGCCTTGGGCCTTAAGGATGCGGGAATGCGCTGGGCGATTTTTCTCAAGAAAGGCTTGTCGGCCATATAATCGAGCAAGGGGTTTCTCGGCGAGACCAGGGCCACCCAGAACCTGCCGTCAAGCCCGGTGGAGATGTTGTCCGGAAAGGAGGGCAAAGCCTCGACAAGGGGCTCTAGGGTTCCGGTTTTGGGACCGGCGATCCAGTAGCGCAGCACCCGATAGTTGCCGGTTTCATTGACCAGCACATAGGACTGGTCCGGGCTGACCGCCACACCGTTGGCAAAGTTCAGCCCATCAACCAGGGTGGTCACCTTGCCGGTGACCGGGTCATAGACCAGAAGCCTGCCGTGGCCGCCGTGCTCCATCAGGTCGATATAGCTGGCCTCAAGGGTTCCGCCGTATTCCCCGGGGGGGAACTTGGTGGAGGCGTCGGAGAAATAGATCTTGCCGTCGGCCGCGTTGTCCACGTCATCCGCGTACCGGATCGGAACCCCGTCGGCGGTGTCGGCCAGTTGGGTGATGACCCCTTGTGAGGATATGGACAGCAGGCCCTTGATGGCGTCCGCCACAATCAGGTTGCCGTTGGAATCAAAATCAATACCCAGCGGTCTTCCGCCGGTATGGACCCATTTTTCAGGCGGCGCCGTATCGTTTGCCAGCCTGACGATGTATCCTTCATGGGTGGCGGCGTAGATCCCTCCGTCGGTGCAGATGGCGATGTCCTCGGGTCCGTGCGTGCCGTTTAAGGGGAGCTTTTCAATCCCGGCAAGACGTGTATTGACCTCAAACACACCCGTATACCCCGGGTTGGGCGGGGCGGTCCAGGCCACCGGATCAATAGGGACCGGCCATGCCAGAAGATAGACCACCCCCACAACAAGGATGAGCGCCAGCAAAACTGAAATTTTTTTCATAACCTGCTTCTCCCTTTCCGGTGGACAGGCGATCCTCGGGAAGGATCACCCGGCGTTTTCGTTTACGTGGTTGCCTGCATACGACCAGTCGCCCCAGGCCTTATCGATGATTTTCATGAGAAGCGGGTACACGATCTGTTCGGCGCGTTTGCCGTATAGCAGGTCCAGATGGTTCGCCCCTTCGATGACAAAGTCGAGGACCTGGCTTCTTTTGGACGATATGTTTATTTTTTTCACGTCTTCCGGGGTCTCGATGTGAAACACCTTTTTGGAACCATGGGGGTAGTACTGCGCGTAATGCAGGTTTTCCGGAGGCGCCAGGGGGTCCTTTGCGCCCCAGAAATGGAACAGCGGGATGTCGTCGGGGAAGTAGTTCAGGTGGGTGGAATAGTTGAAACGGCTCTGATCCATCCGTTTAAACCCTTCGCCGTTGTATATGGCTTTCAGGAACTGGAACCCCAGCCCCAGCGGCACCGACTCCAGGGCTTTTTGGACATACAGCTTGGTGAACAGCTTGTTGGATTTATGGTTCTCAGGGCACATGATAAAATTCAGGTCGCCGATGTCGCTGTTGATGATCCACTGGGTGATATCGCAGACAACCGGCACCTGCATCATGAAGCTTAAAATCTCCTTGACCGGAACCTGACGAAGCCGGAAGATCCGGGCGATGTGATTCAGCCAGAGCGCCGCAGGGAAAAAGGCATGGGACATTTTGTTGAAAAATTTGGGAGATCCCAGGGAAACGATCGCCCGAACCTGCTTCAACTTGGCCTCTGCCTCGTCAGCGGCCGGAAGAATCTGGTTTAAAAACGCCTTCTGCTGGCTTGACAAATCCTCCATGTCGTTGAGATGCCGTCGCAGGTTCCAGTTTAACACCATGTTTTCAGAGATCAGTCCGCCCATGCTGTGGCCCAGAAGGATGGACGGCTTGTTGTTGCTTCTTAAAGAAATAAAATTCAAGACTGTCGGCAGGTCGTGGTCGGTTAAGGTGTCCACGGTGTACAACGGGTCGAATTTCGCTTTATTGATGCCCATTCCCCTGGGATCAAAGAGATAGACCCAGTATCCCTTATCCGCAAAATCCTTGGCGATGGATTGATGGTTGCTCAGGTTATAGCAGTTGCTGTTGTTGGCAAAGCCCGGGACAAGGATTATCGAGGGGCGGTCGTCGCCGGCGGTGACGTTCTCGATGTTGACCAGCCTTCTGAATTTGATTTCTTTCCCTTCGTCCGTGTAATCCCGGTAATAGACGATTTCATAATCCCCCCGGCCGTTTTGGATGTTTTCTTCGATTTCACTGTCAAAGTAGGCGGGGGGCCGGTAGTCTCTTAAGGTTTCTTTGAGTATCCGCCGTTGCACCGCCTCCTCATAAACCTGGGGGAAAAAATAGCCTGGGAGTTCAAATCGGTTTAAGACAAGGTACTTGAGCTGTTTTCGGGTCAGAATAATGACGTTTTCCGTCAGATGGATGTTTCCGGCCTCCAGCTCGCTGATCAGGATGGATTTGATCTCGTTGCGGGGAATCCGAATGCCGGTGACGCGGAGAAAGATGTGGTAAAGGGTCAAGGCAAGCTTTCCTGCGGCGATGGAGCGGATTTCCTCCTGGGTGTGGAGCAGCTCCTTGGAAACCGGCAGCCCGAGGCGAAGCTGGCCTTCGTAAAACCGGCTGTAGGAGTTATAGGTCATATTGAACCACCTGGCGATCAGGTCGTTCGTTACAAAACGGATGGAGTGTCTGCCCAGTGCCTTAAGCCGTCCGAAGGTGTTTACGGCAAAATCCAGACCCAACCTGGAAAAAAAAGGATGCGGATTGAGAACCTGTTCCGAGCCGTCTATTTTTTCGAAGGACTTCACCCCCCTCCTCTGTAATTTTTGATGCGAATGAGGTTTTTGTTTAGTTTTGCTGATATAAACCAACCCTTCGCCCAATGTGACAACTTTTTTTGATGTTTTTTGATTGTGCATTCTTGTTACCAGTATTTTTTGCACAAATCAATATGGTGGTGAAAAATTTTTAACCTTAACGTAATATTTTTGTAACTGAATCCCAAAGGACATAAAAAACTCAGACAATCCCTGTGGGAAGGCCCGGAAGAATAACCTGCGCGATCCTCAAAAACTCAAATTATTTCAATTTCTTGACTGATACCGGCATCATAACTTACTCCCCTTCCCCCTCTACCTTTTACCTTCAACCTTTTACCTTCAGTCTTCCACCTTCCACCTTCAGCCTTCTACCTTCTACCTTCTACCTTAACAAACTTTGCCGCTCGGATTTTTATTTGACGGGATTTGTGCTATAAACAATAGATACATTATCCTTGATAAAGCCCAAGGTGGCGAAGGGGGTTGAATGAGCAGGGATGAAAAGTATGTGGGGGCTGTGGACCAGGGGACGACCAGCACTCGGTTTTTTATTTTTAACCATCAGGGGGATGCCGTATCCATGCACCAGCTTGAACACCGGCAGTTCTATCCCCGGCCCGGATGGGTTGAGCATGATCCCATGGAGATACAGGAGCGGATGGGCGCGGTGATTCGGAAGGGGATGCAGAGGGCTGGGATCGGTCCGGAGCAGCTGGCGGCCATCGGCGTGACCAACCAGCGGGAAACCACGGTGATCTGGAACCCCAAAACCGGCAAGCCGTATTATCCTGCCATCGTCTGGCAGGATACCCGAACCGAAAACCTGTGCCGGGAGCTGGCGGCTGACCGCGGCATGGATCGTTTTCGGGAAAAGGTCGGGCTGCCCCTGGCCACCTATTTTTCAGGCCCGAAGATCCGGTGGATACTGGATCATGTGGAGGGGGTTGCGGACGCAGCAGCGGCCGGCGAGGCGGTTTTCGGAAACATCGATACCTGGCTGATCTGGTGGCTGACCGGCGGCCCGGACGGCGGCGTGCATGTGACGGACGTGACCAACGCCAGCCGGACCATGCTGATGAACCTAAAGACCCTGGACTGGGACCCTGAAATGCTGGCGGTGATGGGGATTCCGAGACAGATGCTGCCGAAGATTCGGTCCTCCAGCGAAATCTACGGCTATACCCGCGAGAGCGGTGTTCTGGGCGGAAGGGTTCCGGTCTGCGGGGACCTGGGGGACCAGCAGGCCGCGCTGTTCGGCCAGACCTGTTTTACCCCGGGCGAGGCGAAGAACACCTATGGAACCGGATGTTTTATGCTTTTAAATACCGGGGAAAAGCTTGTTCAATCCAAATTCGGTCTTCTGACCACCCTCGGTTACCGGATCGGGGATCAGCCGGCTGTATACGCCCTGGAGGGCTCCATCGCCATCGCCGGCTCCCTGGTGCAGTGGGTCAGGGACAACCTGGGCCTGATCAAAACATCTCCGGAGATCGAGGAACTGGCCAGAACCGTTTCGGATGCCGGCGGGATCTATTTTGTCCCCGCATTTTCCGGGCTTTTCGCCCCCCACTGGCGAAGCGATGCAAGAGGCCTGATCACCGGCCTCACCCATTATATTCACAAGGGGCATATCGCCCGGGCCGTGCTTGAGGCCAGCGCCTACCAGGCCCGGGAGATTTTCGAGGCCATGGAAAAGGACTCAGGGATTCGGCTGACCGCCCTGAAGGTGGACGGCGGCATGGTGGCGAACGCCCTGCTGATGCAGTTTCAGGCCGATATTTTGGACATTCCGGTGATCTGCCCCAAAAACCGGGAAACCTCTGTACTGGGCGCTGCGTATGCGGCCGGACTGGCGGTGGGTTTCTGGAAGGATCAGGCGGAGCTTGCGCAACACTGGGCCGTGGATAAAACCTGGACCGGATGCATGCCACCGGAAAAGCGTCGAACCCTGTATGAGGGATGGCTCAAGGCCGTGCGGCAAAGCTATGCCGAAGCAGGCTGTTGAAACATATCGGCTTGCCCACACCGCCTTCCCATTCATTTTAAGGTTCTCATTTCTGAACCAGTCAAACCCGACGGAGAAATCACCTTCTGCAAGGGCCTGGTGTATCCGGGCCCGGGCCGGCGGGGAGACCGGCCGCCGGCCGGGTTGACGACGGTGCAGAGCATCTGAGCGCTTTCCAGGGTCATCTTGACGACATGCTGATCAGCGTGGTATCGCGCGCACTTTCTTATATCCCTGTCCAGCAGGAAGATGTTCAAACGCTGTGCTCCAATGGATAGAATGATCGCCGGGGTTATTTTCTCAGTTCCGCCCAGAGGCCGCTTTCGTCAAAAATGATGCGAAAGTTGAGTATGCCGGCTTGACGGACGATAGCCTCCAGTTCATTGGGTTGACTGTAGACCTTTGCGTCGTCTTTTAAGGAAAGGTCCCTAAGCCCCCTCATTCGGTCGGATTCTTCTTTGCCGACATACCGCCCGAACCCGCCGCCGACAAAGCCGATCCCTCCTTTTTTGAGCGTCCTATAGATCTCCTGAAAGACAAGAACCTTAGCCTGCCAGCAATGGTATGAACCCCTGCTGATGACCAGGTCGGCGATTTCGTTTTCAAAGGGCAGGTGATGGGCATCGCCTATTACTGGGATGATCCTGTTCGTTAATCCCTCGCTTTTAATATTCGCGCAGGCAATCTCGCAGATGGATTTTGTTTTTTCCACTGCATAGATCTTGAGATCAGAGCGCCTGCACAGCTCGATCGCAAAAACAGCCGTGCCGCAACCCACATCCAGGCAGACACCTTTCAGGTCGCCGTAATCCTCAATGATCTGTCTGACCGTCGAGAGGATGGCGGGCATGAAGTTTTTTTTAACCATTTGGTCCAAAAGCCGGGCTTTCGAAAGGGGCATAACCGCATAATCCGCAGGCACAGGTTTATCGGGCATCTATTATATCCTTTATGGGTTTGATGTTTACCGGGATTTTACTGACGGCACTTTTACCGCTTCACCTTCGGTTTAAAGATCAGTATCAGGGCAGGCAGCATAAAGTAATCCCCAA
>DYLE01000095.1 GCA_020722245.1 Desulfonema limicola | reverse complement strand
TTTTTTACCCTGGAGTTGTTTTAGACTGTTGTTATGGCCATGGAGCGCTTCGACCGGATCATTTACAACGGCACGGTGATCACGGTAAACCCGGATTTTGAGGTCATCGCACAGGGCGTCGTCTGCATCAAAGACGGCCGGATCGACCGGGTGGAACCCCAGCGCGGCCTGATTTCGGAGTATCTTGCGGATGACCGCATTGATGCAAAAGGCGGGCTGATCCTGCCCGGTCTGGTCAACGCCCATGTTCATCTCCCCATGTCCCTGTTCCGGGGGCTTGCCGACGATCTGCCGCTTTCCCGGTGGCTTGAGCGCTATATCTTTCCGGCCGAGCAGCGGCACATCACGCCCGAGTCGGTGGCCATCGGCACCCGGTTGTCCTGCGCGGAGATGCTGCTTTCCGGCACCACCACCTGCTGCGACGGGTATTTTTATGAGGATGCCGTGGCGGAAGCGGTTTCCGGAATGGGGATTCGTGCGGTTCTCGGCCAGGGGGTCATCGATCTTCCTGCCCCGGGGGTGGATGATCCAACACGGAATGTTGAAGCGGCTGTTTCGTTTGTGGAGAGGTGGCAGAACAGATCCCCGTTGATTCAGCCATCCATCTTCTGTCATTCCCCGTGCACCTGCTCGGCGGATACCCTGCGTCGGGCCAAGCAGGCCGCAAACAAGAACGGCGTCTGTTTTCAGGTTCATCTGGCCGAGACTCAAAGCGAGGACTCAAGGCTGCGGGCCGAACAGGGAAGTTCCCCGGTGGCCTATCTTTACAGCCTGGGCGTGCTTGACGGAAATACCCTGGCCTCCCATGCGGTGTGGGTGGATGATGCGGATATCGCGCTGCTTGCCGAAAACCGCGTGAAGCTGGTTCATAACCCGGCAAGCAACATGAAGCTGGCCTCCGGGGTTTCGCCGGTTCCCCGGCTGCTTTCCGCCGGTATTGTCGTGGGGCTGGGGACCGACGGCTGCGCCAGCAACAACAACCTGGACCTTTTTGAAGAAATGGATATGGCGGCCAAGCTGCACAAGGCAGTGACCAAAGACCCCACGGTCATGGACGCCCGGACCGTGTTGCGGATGGCGACGATCGAGGGTGCCCGGGCCATCGGGCTGGGGGATCGCATCGGCTCCCTGGAGCCGGGAAAGGCGGCGGATATCATTGTTGTCGATACCCGCCGGCCGCATCTCACCCCCATGTATCACCCGGAATCTCACCTGGTCTATGCGGCGTCCGGATCGGATGTGAGCCATGTCCTGATCCGCGGAGAGGTGCGTGTTCGAGAGGGCCGTCTGGTGGGCCAGGATGTTGATGAAATCATGGACCAAGCGGCCTCCATCGGTCTTGCGATCAAGGCCGCCGGTTCCTACAGGGAAAATGAACACTATGGGAATTAACCGGTTGATCGCCGCGGCCGGCGGGGCCAGGCCGGTGGACCTGCTGCTTGCCAACGCCCGGATCGTGGATGTGTTTTCAGGGGAGGTGGTTTCAAACCATATCGCCGTGGATGACGGTTTTATCGTCGGGTTCGGCGATTATGAGGCAAAGGCCGTTGTGGACCTCGGTAACCGGTTTGTGGCTCCTGGTTTTATTGACGCCCATGTCCATATTGAAAGCGCCATGGTGTCCGTGCCTGAATTCTGCCGGGCGGTCCTCCCCCTGGGCACGACAACTTTGGTGGCCGATCCCCATGAGACCGCCAACGTGCTGGGGGTGCCCGGCATTGAATACATGATCGAGGCCGGTCGATCCCAGCCGATGAATTTTTATTTCACCCTTCCTTCCTGCGTGCCTGCAACCCCCATGGAAACCGCCGGCGCGGTCCTGAATGCGGACGCGATTTCTCCCTTATTGGCAAATGATCGGGTGCTCGGGCTGGCCGAAATGATGAACTTTCCGGGGGTCATTCATCAGGACCCGGACCCGCTCCGTAAAATCGAAAACACCCTGGCTGCATCAAAACCGGTGGACGGCCATGCCCCTGGCTTGACCGGCAAACCCCTTTACAGCTATGTCGCCGCGGGGATTTCAAGCGATCATGAATGCGTATCCGCCGAGGAGGCCATGGAGAAGTTGAGCTGCGGCATGCATATCATGATCCGTGAAGGCACCGGCGCCAAGAACCTGGAGGCGCTCCTTTCCATCATCAACCCGAAAACCGCCCACCGGCTGATGTGGTGCACGGACGACCGGCATCCCCATGATATCCTGGCTGAAGGGCATATTGATTTCATCATACGCAAGGCCATCTCCGGCGGCGTGGATCCGGCAACCGCCATCCGCATCGGCACCCTTAATCCGGCCCAATACTTCGGCCTAAGGCATGTCGGCGCCATCGCCCCGGGCCGGCGCGCGGACCTGGTGGTGTTTTCGGACCTTTCATCGCCGAGGGCCGAGCAGGTTTATGTGGCGGGTGTGCTGGCGGCCGAAGAAGGAAGGATGCTTGCCGGAATTGATCTTCGCGAACCGGCTGTCTGTCCGTCCGCCATGAGGATCGATCCATCGGTTTTGGATTTTTCGATCCCGGCGACAGGCTCAAAGGCCCGGGTGATTGAACTGGTTCCCAATCAGATCATCACCAAGAGCCGCATCATGGCGGTAACGGTTGATGACAAACAGCAGGCGGTCTCGGATGTTTCGCGGGACCTGCTCAAGATCGCGGTGGTGGAGCGGCATACCGGGAGCGGCAATATCGGCAGGGGGTTTGTCAGGGGGTTTGGCTTTAAAAAAGGGGCCATCGCCTCCAGCGTGGCCCATGATTCCCACAACCTCATCGTGGTGGGGACAACCGATGCGGACATGACGGCGGCGGTAAGGGGGGTGATCGAGACCGGCGGCGGGCTTGCGGCCGCATGGGACGGCCGGGTGCAGGCTCATCTTCCTCTGCCGCTTGCCGGCCTGATGTCCAATGAACCCTTGGACCGCGTACGCCATTTGATGGACGGCCTGCTTGCAGCGGCACGGGAGATGGGGGCCAAACCTTCTGATCCGTTTATGGCCCTTTCCTTTCTGGCGCTTCCGGTGATTCCGGAGCTTCGGATCACGGACAAGGGGGTTTTTGACGTGGCGGGCTTTTCCCATGTGGATCTGTTTCTTTAACCCCTCATGAAAAAATAAATATGAAAAGGAGAGAAAATCCATGGCTAAACCCATACGCATCATGCCCTGCCTGGATATGCAAAACGGTCGGGTGGTCAAGGGGGTGCATTTTGTAAACATCAAGGATGCCGGGGACCCGGCGGCATGCGCCAGGGCCTACTGCGAGGCCGGTGCCGATGAGCTGGCCCTGCTCGACATCACGGCCACCATCGAAAAAAGAAAAACCATGTGCGACGTGGTCCGGGCCGTGGCGGCGGTCACCACGGTGCCTTTCACCGTGGGCGGCGGCATTGCGGATGTGGCCGGCGCCGCTGCGGTTCTGGAAGCCGGCGCGGACCGAATATCCACCAGC
Organism: Desulfonema limicola; assembly: GCA_020722245.1. Taxonomy (GTDB): domain Bacteria; phylum Desulfobacterota; class Desulfobacteria; order Desulfobacterales; family Desulfosalsimonadaceae; genus DYLE01. Next base: position 5,872 of record DYLE01000095.1, on the reverse strand, counting down.
AGCGCGGCCTTTCGAAATCCGTCGGTCATTTCAGAGATGGTCCGGGAGTTCGGCCCGGATCGGGTGACCGTGGCCATTGACGTGGACCAGAATAAGAAAATGCCCTCGGGCTACGAGGTTTACATCGACGGCGGTCGGACACCCACCGGGGCGGACGCGGTGGAATGGGGCAAACAGGTGTACGATTTCGGTGTAAAGGTGATCCTCCCCACCAGCAAGGCCGGGGACGGCGCCCGCACCGGCTATGACCTGCCGCTGATCCGGGCGCTGTCTAAAAACACCGGCGCGGAGATCGTGGCTTCGGGCGGGGCCGGGGAGCTGTCCCATTTTCTGGATGCGGTAAACGCCGGAGCAACGATTCTTCTTGCCGCCTCGGTGTTTCACTTCAACCTGATTTCCATTCCCGATCTCAAGGCGTATTTAAAGAAAAACGGCGTGGCGCTGATGCCCTGAAAAACGACTTGAATGATAACAGACGAAAGGTTTGCCAAAAGGAGGTTCCCATGATTATCGATTGCCATTACCACTATGAAACAAGGCTGCTTTCCACAAAGCAACTGCTTGAAAAAATGGACGCCTCCGGGGTGGATCAAATCGCCCTGATGGCTCCGGTGCAGGATCTGTTCACCGAACCGCCCCGGGCCCTGGTCAGCCTGCTGCAGTTTTTTATCACCCGTCCCCGCTTTCGCTGGATTGGAAAGCTGTTTGTCGCCAATTTCACGAAAAACGGGGTCAAGATCCTGGGAAAAGACATCCCCCTGTATAAGGACCCGGACAATGTTGAGATCTTCGCCGAGGTGGACAAGCACCCGGATCGGTTTCTCGGCTGGGTGTTTGTCAACCCCAACGGGACGCGGGACCCCGTGGCCGAGTTGGAAAAATACAAGGACCATAAAGGATTCATCGGGGTCAAGACCCACCCCTTCTGGCACCATTATGATCCCGAAAGGCTGGCCCCGGTGGCGGAAAAGCTCGCTGAAACCGGAAAGCCTATGCTCATGCATCTGGGATACGATTCTGAAGGGGATTACGGCGCGCTTTTAAAAAAGGTGCCCAGTTTGAAGCTGATCCTGGCGCATACCGGGTTCCCGGGGTATCAGGAAACCTGGAAGGCGATGCTGGGCCAGAAAACCGTATTTGTGGACCTTTCCCAGACCAGTTACGTGGGGGAAAGAACCATAAAGCAGGCCGTGGACTATCTCGGCGCAGAGCGCTGCCTGTTCGGCACGGATGGCCCTTACGGGTTCCATGGCGGCGACGGGAAATTCGATTACGGCCTGATCAAAAGAAGGATTGAAAAGCTTTTTGTCGATCAGAAAATCCGGGCAAAGCTTCTGGGGGAAAATTTTGCGGCGCTGGCCGGCCTGTGATGCGAAGACCGTAACTTATGGCCGTTTCCCACGTTTCCTTTACAGGGAGGCTGCGAAATCATTATACGCCATCAATGTAAGAATGGTCGATATCCGGACCCGGCTGTTAAATACCTTCGGCAGTATTTTCACGATAAACCTTGACCGGTCAAACCTGAAGGAAAAAAGCAGGGTGAAAAGCCGGACAGCAAAGATAAGACGGTACCTGAATTTTACCGGGTCAAGCCGGTTGGCGCGTTCCCAGAAGTCGATTTTCCAGTAGTGTTTCAGTTTCTCGAATATGGCATCAAAGGAGTAGGCCGATTTAACGATCTTTATATATCCGGCCAGCAATTCCGCGGGAGACATGTTGGGGGGAGAAAACACGACGTGCTTTGTGTCGTATTTACTCCAGTCCCTGTGCAGGAGCCGCCCCTCCGCTTCAAAGCGCATAAACAACTCGGTCCCGGGAAAGGGGGTGAGGATGTTGATCAACGGCATCAGCAGCCTGGATTCCCGGATAAAATCGATCAGTTCGTCAAAGGTTTTTGAAGAGTCAAAATCATACCCAACGATAAAGGAGCTGTGAACCAGCATTCCGTATGACTGAATTTTTTTTATTGCCTCAAGAAAATCGTACCGCTGATTGATCTCCTTGTGCATCATTTCGAGGTTTTTTTGAGAGATGGATTCAAACCCGATAAAAATCGCCCCGCACCCGCTCTCCCGCATCAGCCCGAGCAGTTCATCCTCCTTTGAAATATTTATGGAGGCCTGGCAAATCCAGTTGATGTTGTGCGGTTTAAGCGCCAAAAAAAGTTCCTTTGAGAATTTTTTGTTTGCGATGATATTGTCGTCGGCAAAGAATATCGCGTTTTTCTTTTTATACCTGGCATGGAATCCGTTGATGTCCGTAATTTCCTGAATGACCTGGTCTACGGTCTTGTTTCTGATCTTCTGCCCGTCAAAGGCATATACCGAGCAGAACTCGCAATGAAAGGGGCAGCCTTTTGTGGTTTGAACGATATCGGAAAGGTACCTGTTTCTTGAAAGGGGGACCCGGTTGGGAACAGGGGATAATTTTATGTCAAAGAATTTTTCCGCCCTGTAGCGCTTTTTTAACTGGCCGTTCTCGGCGTCCGTGAGAAGGGCGGTCCAGACCGCTTCGGCCTCTCCGGTAACAACACTGTCGCAATGCTGTTGCGCCTCTTCCGGACACATGGAGGGGTGAATGCCGCCTAAAACTGTTTTGACCCCTCTTTTCCGGTATGCCTCGGAGATCGCATAGGCCCTTTCGGCAAACATGGTTCTGACACTGATACCCGCCAGATCCGCCTTCCAGTTATAATCGATCTCCTCGATGTTTTCGTCAAACACCCTGATTTCATGCCGGTCCGGTGTCAATGCGATTATGGTGGGTATCGCCAGCAGGTATGAAACGTATTTTTTTGTCAGCAGGAATGTCGAATAAAAATCACAGTCGTAGAAACTTTTTTTATTATCGCTGCTGTTTTTGGGAATAATCAAGGCGATCTTCAGTCCGGGGTTTGCTTTTTTCATTTGATCCTCCATTTGATTCTCATGGGTATTTTTATCGGCAACAGGTGGGCCGGCTGGATTATTCGCTGAGTTTCCAGAGCCGGATAAGAAGGCTTCCCGAGGCGGCGGCAAGGACGTGTCCGTCGGGGCTCATGGCCGCGTCCAGGCGTTCGGCAAAGAGGATTTCTACGGTATCCCCGTGGGGGTTCAGGGTGTTGAGGTTAAACACGATGCCTGCCGGTAGGTTCAGGGGTTTTGCAAAGGCCTCGACTTTCGCATGAAGCCGACTGATCTCGGCCGCATCCTTTTCAAGCCTGGATTGAACGGCGGCGGCATCAGCGCTTTCATGGGCGGCATCAACGGTCCTGCCTAAGAGAAGCAGGGTTCTCTCTTTTTTTTATTTCCAGTTTGAAGAATGAACAAATTGACCCAACAGCGCACAAAGCACACAGAGAAAAAAATCAGTCTTCTACCTTCCACCTTCAGCCTTCCACCCTTATCCCCTTTGCTCAACCCCTTTCCAGTATTTCTCCTCAAGTTCGCGTTTGATGATTTTGCCATCGAGGTGACGGGGAAGTTTTTCAAAGAAATCCACCTTTTTGGGAATTTTAAATCCGGAAAGTCCTTTTTCCTTGCAGTATTGCTGGATTTCCGCTTCGTCGGCGGTTTCCCCCTCCTTGAGCTGAATGCAGGCCAGCGGCATTTCTCCGAGGTCCGGGTGGGGCGCTCGAATGACCGCAGCGTCATACACCTTGGGGTTCATAAACAACACCCGTTCGATTTCAGCGGGAAAGATATTGACCCCGCCGCAGATGATCATCTCCTTGACCCGGCTGCTCAGATATAAGAAGCCGTCCGGATCCTGCCATCCGATGAGTCCGTCATCATACCATTCCTTGCCGCCGATGATCTTCTGGCTGTCCTTTAATTTTTTTTCCGTTCCCGGATACCGAAGCGACAGGGTCCCCACGGACCTGCACAGAATCAGGCCTTTTTGGCCGTTTTCCAGGGTTTTTTGGGCAATCGGATCGTAGATGAGCAGATCCCCGCAGCGCGGTTTGCCCACGCTGTGGATCCGTTCGGGTTTTTCCATGTAGTCTTCGGGCAGCAGCAGGGTGATCAGCGCGGTTTCGGAGCTGCCGTAGTACTCGTGAAAAACGGGCTTCGGTGCGCCCTGCTGCATGAACAGCTGGTTTACGGCGGTTTTGACCTCCGGCGGGCAGGGAGCCGCAGCGCAGAGCAGGGTATGCATGGAGCTTAAATCGTATTTGCGCTTGACCTCATCGGGCAGCCCAAGGATGCGCTGAAGAATGGTGGGCACCACAAACGACCAGGAGATGCGTTCCTTTTGTGTCATCATGAGAAAGGATTCGGGGTCGAATTTTTTCATGGGAACCGCTGTCGCGCCTAAAAGCACGCAGGGAGCGAACCCGGCGGCGGTCCCGGCATGATACATCGGCGTGGGGATCAGGCTGCGGATGTTTTTTCCCTCGGGGTCCTTGATGAGATGCCCGCCGCAGTAATACAGATAGCTGAACTGGCGGATCAGGTATTTCAGGTACTCCTCCATGCTGGTGCGGGGGGCTTCCGCCACGTCGCTTAGGAGATAGCTTAAGCCGTCATAGAGGTTGGAACTCTTCGGGGTGCCGGTGGTCCCGCCGGTGTATGGATTCATGGCAAAGATAAAGTTGGTTTTGGGCAGGGTATCGGGGTATTCGTCAAAAAGCTGATCATACCTTAAAATACCCGTCGGAGGCGTGCCGCCCACCATAATGAACTGCTCCACGGACGGCATCTCATTTTTATACGTCATGACGTCCTCTGCAAAATCAGCGTCGAAAATAAACACCTTGGGTTTGCGAAGGTTGATGGTGTCGCGCAGCTCCTTTCCCCGCTGGTGCCAGCTCACCGCGGGCATGGGGGCGCCGATGATGCTGGCCGCGTAAAAGGATTCCAGATACTCGGCGCTGTTGTACAGCATGCAGCCCACCCGGTCCTTGGGTTTGACCCCCATGTCCTGAAGCGCATTGGCCAGCCGAAGCACCCGGTCATGCATCTGGGTATAGGTGAACCGGCGTTCCCCATCGACGATCGCCTCCCGCGTATCCAGGGACTCCCACAGGGAGATAAAGAGGTTGGCCGCAAAGCTTCCGGTTTGAAATTGGGACAGCGCCCTCATGTTGTTCATGAAGCCGCCTTTTCGGAAGGTCTTGCCGAGGGTTTTAAACAGGTTGAGCCAGCCCCACTGGTTTTTAATCGACCTGTTGAGGCCCCGGTTCTCCTCGGTCAGCAGGACATGGCGCATGGCCCCGGCAACGGATTTTAAGGATTTTTTCTCCGGCATTTTTACCCTCCTTGATAAATCGTTATGATTTTCATTGGACCGTTAGAAGATGGCAGATTGCTACGGAATATTTTTTCTTTCTATACATCAGACGGCGTCATTTTTCAAATGCTTCTTTTTAAATGTAGATAAGAAAGATGGGTGTTTCATGAGGCGATTCCCGCCGGAGTCTCGAAAATGGGATTGATTCGGCGCAATGATTCATTTATGTTCTGTTGTGTTGAATTTGAGGTAAAGCGGTTTTCACATCCAACAAAGGGGGCGGGAAATGGATGGAGCGAAAAAAAAGAGCCAGGGCCACTGGGGCCGAAGGGCCGCATTTTTTTTGGTGAAGGATTTAAACTGAGCCCTGGCCACCCTGGAAGTTTTCCAGGATATGATCGGCATGCCCGATGACACCATGCTTAAAGGGTTTACCGGGTTCGAGGGGGGGTGCGTGGCGGGCGGCTCCACCTGCGGGGTGGTCACCGCCGGGGCCATGGGGATTGCTTTAAAGAACGAGGCTCGAATCCGGGAAGCCGGAGAGGCCGTCCAGAGGCAGGTGCTGATCGATGCCGGGGAATACGTGAGATGGTTTACGGAAAATTACGGCAGCTGTTTTTGCAGGCATCGCACCGGCTGCGATTTTTATACCATCGGC
>DYLE01000094.1 GCA_020722245.1 Desulfonema limicola | reverse complement strand
AAATTTTTTCATTTATTTTCTCTGTGCGCTCTGTGGTAAAAATATTAAAAAAATCAATAATTTACTTACTGTAAAAATACCGCAAAGCGGGATAGATAGCTTTTTACGGTTTTATCGAAGTTAAAACCCCATCCTCAGGGTACAAGAACAAAACACAAAACCGGCAATAATGTCAAGCGCCGTAATTAAAATTGTAAACTTTAAGAAGACCGACCCTCTGATTTAACAGGAGACGAACATGAAGCAGGAGCGCATCCGCATGCGCCCCATATGGCAGGACGAAAAAACCGGCGCCGTGCAGGTGATCGATCAGCGCGCCCTGCCTGGAAAGCTGGTGACGATGAACCTGGAATCGGTGGATGATGTGATTTTCGCCATTTGCCAAATGGTGGTGCGGGGAGCGCCGCTGATCGGGGTGACCGGGGCCTACGGGGTGTATCTTGCCGCAAAAAACAGCAAGGCGCCTTTGACGGATAAGACCTGCCTGAAACAGGAGGCCGAGCGGATCATCGCGGCCCGGCCCACGGCGGTCAACCTTTCGTGGGCGGTCCAAAGAACCCTCGAAGCGGTGCTGGCCGAGCCGAACCCGGATGCACGGATACAGGCCGCTCAGAATCAGGCCGCGGCCATCGCCGAAGAGGAGGTACAAAACTCCAAAATGATCGGCCACCACGGCCTGGAACTGATAAAGGACCTGGCCCAAAAAAAATCCGGCGCTCCGGTAAATATCCTGACCCACTGCAACGCGGGCAGCCTGGCCTGCATTGAGATGGGAACCGCCACCGCGCCCATCTACGCGGCCTTTGACAGCGGCATCAAGGTGCATGTGTGGGTGGATGAAACCCGACCCCTGAACCAGGGCTCCCGGCTGACGGCCTGGGAGCTTGGAAACCACGGGGTGCCGCATACCGTGATCACGGACAACGCAGGCGGGCATCTCATGCAGCACGGCATGGTGGACATGGTGATCGTGGGTTCGGACCGGACCACCTTCACCGGGGATGTGGCCAACAAAATCGGCACCTATTTAAAGGCCCTGGCCGCAAGGGACAACAATATCCCCTTCTATGTGGCGCTTCCTTCATCCACCTTTGACTGGCGCATCGCGGACGGAATTTCCGGCATTCCCATTGAAAAGCGCGACCCCGATGAGGTCCGGTACATGCCGGGCAAACCCAAAACCCCGGACAACCTTCTTCTTCCGGAAACCAGCCCGGCGGCCAACTATGCCTTTGACGTGACCCCGGCCCGTCTGGTGACCGGGTTTATCACCGAGCGGGGGATCTGCAAAGCCACGGCCTCGGATATTAAAAACCTGTTTCCGGAAAAGTAAAAGAAAGTTACAAGTTAAAAGTGAACTAAACTGCCTAAAGTTTAGGAATGCGCTGATCGCGCGACCTGTTGTTAACTTAAAAGCGGCAATGCCGAAGGCATTTACCTCAACTTTAGTCACTTTACACTTTAGTCACTTTGCACTTTTTGCGTAAGAACCCTGACCCGGCCCAAAGGACCAGGTTTTTCAAGATAAAATAAACGGACACGGGCCGTCCCGAAACCCCTTGACTTTGGGCAGGCCTTACGGATAGAAAATCCAAATGCTGACCGATCTCAAAAAAAAAATCATCGCCGCGGTTCAGGGCGACATCCCGGTGACCCGGCGCCCCTTTCTGGAAATTGCAAATCGGATCGGGGTGGAAGAAGCCACGCTGCTGAATGTGTTGAACGAGCTTATCGAAACTGGGGTGATCCGGCGGTTCGGGGCCACCCTTCGCCATCAGAACTCCGGGTTTAAGGCCAACGCCATGATCGCCTGGGCCGTGGAAGAAGACCGGATCGATGAGGCGGGCCAAAAGATGGCTCAGTTCAGCCAGGTCACCCACTGCTACCGCCGCAACCCGGCCAAGGACTGGCCGTATAACCTCTACACCATGATTCATGCCAAGGACGAAGCCACCTGCCGGGCCATCGCTCAGAAGCTTTCCGAAAAAACCAGCATCCGCACCTACGAGATCCTGTTCAGCCGGCGGGAGCTTAAAAAAATTTCCATGCAATACTTTGACGAGGACCCGGACCTTTCCGAAGAAGGGTGAATCGCAGACCCCTCCCGTGACAACCGAAGCCCCACATATCCTCTTGATCAACCCATGGATTTACGATTTCGCCGCCTATGATTTCTGGGCCAAGCCCCTGGGGCTGCTTCAGCTTGCCGCGATCCTGCGGATGCACGGGTTTCGGGTCTCCTACATCGACTGCCTGGACCGGTTTCATCCCCATGCCAAACCAAAAGACCCCCTGGCCAAAAACGGGCGGGGGCCGTATCTGAAAACCCGCATTCCTGCGCCCAGGGGACTGGAAGCCTTAAAGCGGCGCTACTGCCGTTACGGCATCCTTCCCCAATGGTTTGATGAGGACCTGCGGGCTGCGGGTCCGCCGGACCTGATCCTGATCACCTGTCTGATGACCTACTGGTATCCGGGGGCCTTTGAGACCATTCAGGCGGTTCGCCGGGTCTACCCCCACGCGCCGATTATCCTCGGCGGGATTTACGCCACCCTATGCCACGATCATGCCGTGTCCCTTTCCGGCGCAAACCGGGTGTTTTCCGGCCCGGCAGAGGAGAACCTTTTAGGCCTTGTGGGCGAGATGACCGGGTTTTACAGGGATCTGCGGTTTGACCCCGATGACCTGAACACCTACCCTTACCCGGCGTTCGACCTGGGGCGCAGAATCGGGTATATCCCGCTGCTCACCTCCAAGGGATGCCCGTTTACCTGCGCCTACTGCGCCTCGCCTTTTTTGAACCCGAACCGGATGCGCCGGGACCCGGCCGCGGTGGTGAAGGAGATGCGGTTCTGGCATGAAACCTACGGGGTAACGGAGTTCGCCTTTTACGATGACGCCCTGCTGGTGGACGCCGAGGCGCATGCGATCCCGCTGTTTGAACGGATCATCGCCTCCGGCATGCGGGTCCGCCTGCATACGCCCAACGCAGTGCACATTCGCAAGATCACCAAAGAGATCGCCAGTCTGATGTTTCAAGCCGGGGTCAAAACCTTACGCCTGGGGCTTGAGACCTTTGAGTTTGAAAACCGCCGCATTGACCGGAAGGTCAAACAGGAAGAATTTCTCAAGGCCGCGTCCTGCCTGCTTGAGGCGGGTTTTCAAAAAAAGCAGATCGGGGCCTACCTGCTTGTGGGGCTTCCCGGGCAGTCGCTCGACTCCATCGTTTCCTCCATCGCCGCGGTGAAAAGAACCGGAATCACCCCGGTCCTGGCCTACTACAGCCCGATTCCGCACACCGCTCTTTGGACCGCGGCAAAGGCGGCCTCCCCCTATGACCTGGAATCCGACCCGGTGTTCACCAACAACGCGATCATGCCCTGCGCCTCCTTCGGGTTTGACTGGAGCATCCTCACGCGGCTCAAAGAAATGATCGCCTCGGAGTCACACCTCATAGGCCGGACTAAAAAGCGCCATAAACTTTAAGAAAGCAACCCTGCCGCCGGTGATCTTAAACTCCGTGGCGATGGTGGCCAGAGGGTCCCGAAGCTCGGCCAGCATCTCCTTGAACACCCGCGAGTCCACCGTGGCCGTGATGTCCGCGTGCTCGGCTTTTCCCGGGACCATCTCCGCGACCCCTTTTCGAATATGCACGGTATAGGCCTCATGGCTGTCGGGAAAGACAAAACAGACCGTCTGCACAAGCTCCGCGCTTTTTTCCGCATCCAGGTTCACCGCCAGGGACGAGAAAAAACGGGACAGGGGCAGGCTGTGAACCGTCTCCGGGGTGGGCCTGCCCTGGCGCCGGATTTCAAGCCCCTGCCCCAGCTCGGCCGCGCAAGTGAGGTAGTAATGCCGGGCGTTGGCATTACCCTGGCGTTCCCCCAGGGCGGTCAAGGCCTTCACCCGAAGGGCGACGGCCTCTTTGTTTTCCGGATTTAAACAAAGCAGGTGATCGGTGAGCTCCAGCACCCATTGAAAATCGCCGTCATTTAAAGCATTGCGCGCGAAGTCAAGCAGCCGGTCCTCTCCTCCAGCAAGGTCGGCGGTTTTTTGAGCGCGGGCCTTGGGCGGCAGGGGGAACAGGTGGGTGGGGTTGCCGTCGAACCAGCCGAGGTTGCCGTTATACACCGCCCGCACGGACCATTCCACGCTGCCGTAAAACTCCTGAAGGTAGGGGGATGCCGCAAGGTGCGCCGGCAGCCTGACGGTCTGCGCCAGTTCGTCGGGCGTCAGCCCCAGGTTCATTCCCCGAATGGTCTGGTCATGGACAAAGGCGATGGCGTCCCGGTAATCGGTGAGAAGCCGCCGAATCTTCTCGGCCCCTGAAACCGGGCCGGTATGGCAGGGCACCAGATGCTCGGCGCCGAGATCCCGCATCCGCTCCAGGCTGTTTATCCACTGGGTGAGGCCCCGGTACCGTGTCCCTCGAATGGTGTAGAGGTTGGGAAAGCTTTTATAGATATTGTCCGCTGCGATCAGCACTTTTTTGTCCGGAAGCCAGACGCAGACCTGGTCATCGGTCTCACCCGGCAAATGGATCAGGTGAAACCGGATTCCGCAGACGGTATCGACCAGCTCGCTCGAAAAGGTGCGACTGGGCCGGACAATCCCCACGGTGCTGTTCTCATGGATGTTGAGCCTGAGGCCGATGCCGGCGTTGACAATGGCCTCATCATCTAAATATGTGCCGAACATCCGCATGCTGCGAACAGTGATGATCGGCCGAAGAACACTGACAATCCGGTCGATATGGCTGCTGGTGGTCTCGTGGGCGTAAACCGGAATCGATGGATCATCGGCGAAAACAGAGGCACCGAACACATGGTCCGCATGGTTATGGGTCAAGATCACCGCCCGGACCGGTTTTTTGGTGATCTTTAAAAACGCCCGGCGCACCTCGGATGCGGTTTCAACCGATTCTAAGGTATCCACCACAATCACCCCGTCATCGCCTTCGAGCAGCACGGAATTGGCCAGGCCGAAACCGATGGCCACGTGCACCCCGTCGGTTACGGTCTCCACCCGTTTTTTAAACTCCTGGCTGTGGTTTTTAAGCTCCTCGGGCGTGCGGATGTTTTCAAAGGAAGCCCTTTCAGCTTGGTTCCGGCAGGCGAACAGAAAAATCCCTATCACCAGCAAAAACCCTGCAAACCGAATCGTCTTTCCCATGGTCTCCTCCTTTTTTTCAGCAATCCTCCCACCGTTTCTAAAAAATAAAGGCGGGTTTCACCAAGCTCCTATCCCGCCGCCTCCTGATACCGGCGGCGGGCTTCTAAGGCCTTTGTTCGGATATTCACCGGATGGGCTTCAATGTGCTCAAACAGCATGATCCAGGCCCGGCACAGCATGCTTTTGCCGGCGATCCGGTAACGGGGGCAGTCCGCTTGACAAAAATCCGCAAACCGGCATTTTCGGCAGATTTCCGGCCATTTTGCCTTGGCCCGTGCAAACGCGATTCGTTTGGGTGAGTTTATCAGATCTTCGAATTTGTCCTTGTGAATGTTGCCCAGAAGATGGGCCGGGTCCACGTAAAAATCGCAGGGATAAACATCCCCGTTGTGCTCCACCACCAGATAGGAATCGCAGACTGGCAGCCAAAAACAGGAGGCGCGCACCCCGTCGAGCATAAAAAGCAGGATATCCTCAAACAGGCGGATGGACACATGGGGAAAGCCGTTTTTGAGCCAGAGGTCGAAAAGCTGAATGTAGAAATTGCCCAGGGCCTCGGCCGAGACCGCCCGGGCCAAAGGTCTGCCGGTTTTCGGGTCCACATCCGTGCAGGGAATAAACTGAAGGTGGGTAAAGCCCTGGTTTAAAAAAAACTCATACAGGGTCTGGGGCTGGGTGACATTGTCCGAGGTCAGCAGGGTCAGGATGTTAAACGCCGCACCGGCCCGCGACAGGGTTTCTGCGGCCCTCATCACCGCCGCATAGGAGCCCTGCCCCTTGCGATCGACCCGGTTTCGGTCATGAATCTCCTGGGGGCCGTCAAGGCTCAGACCCAGCAGGATGTGATTGTCAGCACAAAATCCGGCCCAGTTCTCGTCGATCAGCACCCCGTTGGTTTGAATCGAGTTTTGAAAAACCTGGCCGGGCGCGGCAAGCCTGGCCTGCATGTCAAGCGCCCGCCGGTAAAAATCGATGCCCATGAGGGTGGGCTCTCCGCCCTGCCAGCAAAACGAATTAAACTCATCCCCGAGGGCAAAAGCCCTGGCGATCATGGTTTCCGCGGTCGCCGGGCTCATCATGGGCTGGGGGTCGGCATACATCTTGGCCGTGGCCTTGTAAAAACAATAGCTGCAATCCAGGTTGCAAAGGTAGGATGCGGGCTTGATGAGCAGGTTCATGACCATCTTGCCAGAAGCAGTTGTAATGAAGCCCTAAAAAGTCAAACTGTTCGCTTTGTGAGTCTTTCGAGGCGCGATTTGCATTGAATGCTAAATTGCAAGAACTCGGCGCAAGCGCCTCAAACAGCTTGCAATTTTTAACGCATTCATTACAAACCGCTTATTTCCTCGAAAGCCTCAATCTCGCTCACAGCTGACTTTTTCGACTTCATGAGTCTTAATAAAACGGTAAATAGCTCAAAATCAAGGCGTCGCAAATCATCTGTCCGCGAGCGAGGTTGCGCGGGTTGCTGAAAAAGACGGGGGGCTTGATCCGTGTCTAGAATTTCTCACTGTTTGAGGGCGAAGCCCGAGTTTGAGAAATTCAACGGATCAAGCGCCCCGGCCGGCAAAACGCGCATGGAGCGAGCGGATTGATGATTTGAAAGCCCGTAAAACGATACCCGCCGACGAAACTTCCTTACGCAAAGATACCTCAAAGCGGGATAAATAGCTTTTTACGAAGCCATCCCCATCAGTAAAAAATCGCCTTATATACCCTCCCATACAGATAAAACCAGGGCTGTCCTAAAGCCCAGACGATAAACACACACACCAACGCCAGGCCTGCAGAAGCGGCCAGAACCGGCCCCAACAGCCGGGGCTTTTGCTTCCGGTTGTTCGAGCGTATCCGGTAAATCGCCTCCCACACCCCCATCTGGAAAACCCCAAAAGCGAGAGCGCCCAGAAAAAGGGAATTCAAGCCGTAATACAGGGACTCTCCCGGGCTGAAAAAGGCTGAAACCCTCAGGATCTCCCAGATGTTCCAGGCCGCCGGGGTCAACAGGGACGCGGTGATACAGACGCCCTTTCGGGCGCCGGAAAAACGGCCCATGGGATAGATCAAAGAAGGTCCGAACACAATGGCCGCGTTCAGGACCACGGCTGAAATAAAAGTGACCGGCTGATGAAGGGCCGGGGCCAGGTCCGGCCAGGGGAGGTTGTAGACGATCTTTCCGGCGACCATGAGCAGCAAAACAAAACCCGCGGAAACCCAGACCGGCGCCCGGGTGTTGGTTTGCACCGGGTTTATCCGTTCATCGGTCATTTTACCCCTCCCTTCGGCTTCAAATGGGAAAGCATTCGGCGAAAACGCTCAAGTTCCTTTGCGGAAACACTCCCCACAAGGTTTTTCTTCTGCCTGGGGTCGGCCTTCAGATCATAGAGCTCGGGCGGCCGGCGGCTTTCATATTCGATGTAAATATGGTCCCGAGTGCGCACCGCATACATGCCCGGTGTGTTATACGGAAAATCCGTAAAGTATTCATAGAGCCAGGCCTCCCGGCCGCGGGCTTGCGGATTTTTCAAAACCGGCAGGAGGCTGCGGCCTTCCATGGCCGGATCGGGCTTAAGGCCGGCGGCCTCCAGCAGGGTGGGGGCCAGGTCGATGTTTAGCACCATCTGATCCGCCCGGCGGCCCGGATCTCTGATCAGGCCGGGAGCCCGGACAATAAACGGCACCCGTATGGCCTCCTCGTAGGCCCATCGCTTGTCGATCAACCGGTGCTCGCCCCAGAAATAGCCGTTGTCCCCGCTGTAGATCAGAACCGTGTTGCGGGTCAGATCCTGCTGATCCATAAAATCAAGCAGCCGGCCCATCTGCCGGTCCACCGAGGTGATCACCCGGCAGTAGTTTCGGTAATGATACTGCAGCGGCCCGGCCGTGCCGGCCCACATGCCGCCGTTGGTCATGGTGACCCAGGTGTCGGCTTCCGGGGCCAGGGGAAGCTTTTCATTCTTGTACAGACCGCTCAGGTCTTTGGGCGGGCGCCAGTCATGATGCGCCGCCTTTAACGACAGATACAGGCAGAACGGGTTTTTCCGGGGCTTTGCCAGAAACGCCAGGGCGCGGTCAAAAAGCTCATCGGTGATATAGGGCCTGCCGGGGGGCGTCGGTTTGCCGTTGACGATCAGGGGGCAGTCGTAATACCGGCCCTGCCCCCCTCGAACCGTGAAGGTCACGAATTCATCCACCCCCCGAAGCCGGGGAAGCCGTCCCGGCATATGCCATTTGCCGATAAAGGCGGTGTCGTAAGCAACCGTTTTGAGACGCTCCAGAAAGGTGACGTTCTCATCTTGCCACGGCGTCAGGTTGTTCTTGACCCCGTGGGTGTGGGCGTACTGGCCGGTTAAAAAACTGGCCCGGCTGGGGCTGCACAGGGAGGTGGTGACAAAGGCGTTTTCAAACAAAATCCCCTGGGAGGCCAGGCGGTCCAGGCGCGGGGTCTTTAAAAAAGGATGCCCCGTACATCCGAGATGATCGGCGCGGTGATCATCGGCGAGAATAAAAATAATGTTGGGCCGCTCTATTTTTTGGCGGGCGGCAAACACCGCTTGGGGGAAAACCCCCGCCGTACCGGCGGCCATGGAGGCCATGGCCAGGATTCGAAGCGCCTCCCGCCGCGTCATCGTTTTTTCAGTCATTTTTTAAAGACCTTTCAAAAAAACAGTCGCCCCTTAAACCGGGTTTGCCCTGATAAACTCCACCACGGTGCTGGCAAACGCCTCGCCGCAGTCTTCCTGCAAAAAATGCCCGGCCCCCTGAATGGTGGGATGCGGCCGGCCGCGGGCGCCCGGCACCCGTTCCTGAAAAACGCGCTCCCCTCCCCGGGTAATGGGATCGCCGTCGCTGAAGGCGGTCAGAAAGGGCTTTTCCCACTTTTCCAGAACCTTCCAGGCGGCCTGGTTGGCTGAGGCCGCAGGGTCGTCGGGTGTGATCGGCACCAGGGAGGGGAAAATCCGGGCCCCCTCCTTATAGGCGTCATCCGGAAAAGGCGCGTTATAGGCGGCCGCCGCCTCAGGCGCCAGCGGCTTTTTACAGCCCATGGCGACAATGGCGGCCACGTCAAAATCTGCAACCTCGATGGAGAATCTGCGCCACATTAAAAAGGCCTCCCGGATGCGGCCCTCTCCGGTGGGGAGACCGGTATTGGCGGCCACC
>DYLE01000093.1 GCA_020722245.1 Desulfonema limicola | reverse complement strand
GTGACCATCCGCCAGGAACTGGACCTTTACGCCTGTGTGCGGCCGGTAAAATACATGGATGCGATGCCCAGCCCCATGAAGGCCCCTGAAAAAATCGACATGGTGATCTTCAGGGAGAACACCGAGGATCTGTATGCAGGGATCGAATGGAAGGCCGGAAGCAATGACGCCAAGCGGGTGATCGATTTTCTTTTCAGGCAAATGGGGGCCGAAATCCCTGAGGATGCAGGGATCGGCATCAAGCCCATCAGCGAAAAAAACACCAAGCGGCTGGTGGCAAAGGCCATCTCCTACGCCCTGGATAACGGGTATTCCAGCGTCACCCTCATGCACAAGGGGAATATCATGAAATTCACCGAAGGGGCTTTCTGCAAATGGGGGTATGAGGCGGCTGAAAAATTCGGCGATCGGGTGATCACCGAAGCGGCGCTTTATGGGCAATTCGGCGGAAAACCACCCGAAGGCCGGATCGTCATCAAGGACCGGATCGCGGATATGCTGTTTGCCCAGGTGTTGCTTCGGCCTGAGGAATTCGGCGTGATCGCCACCCCGAACCTCAACGGGGATTACCTCTCCGATGCTCTGGCCGCGCAGGTGGGCGGGCTGGGCATGGCCCCGGGCGCAAACATCGGGGATGACTGCGCGGTATTTGAGGCGACCCACGGCACCGCTCCCAAATACGCCGGGCTGGATAAGGTCAATCCGGGCTCCCTGATCCTCTCGGCCGCCATGATGCTGGACTACCTGGGATGGAGAAAAGCGGCCGCGGTGATTCGAACCTCGCTTCAAAAAACCATCAGGTCCGGCGTGGTGACCTATGATCTCGCCCGGCAGATGAAAAACGCCGTGGAGGTTTCCTGCTCGGGTTTTGGAAAAGCAATGGTTGAAGCCATGAAAAATGTCTAAAGCCGCTTTTGCCGAAATCCTGAAGCAGACGAAAAGAGCCGTTGTAAACGCCCTGTTTCCGAACAAATGCCAGGCCTGCGGCAGCTTCCTCCTTTCTGATTACGAGGCCCCGTGGAAGAATATTTCCTGGCGGGAGCTTAGAGAAATCCCGATGGAGGAGCTGTTTTTCCGGCTGATGTCGCCGTTTCTGTGTCGGCGCTGCATCACCGGGTTTATCCCTCTCTCTCCCCCGTTCTGCCCGCAATGCGGCCGAATGTTTTACTCCCGGGAAGGAGCCAATCATCTCTGCGGGGAGTGCATTCAAACCAAAAAATATTACCATGCCGTCCGGTCCGCGGGGGTATATGACGGGCCGGTCATGGCGCTCATCCATGCCTTCAAATACAGCGGCCGAATTCAGCTTGCGCCGGCCTTCGGCATGCTCCTCTATGGAACGTTTTTAAAAGAATATGGCGACCGACGGTTTGATCTGGTTCTGCCGGTTCCACTTCATGCCTCAAAGTTAAGGCAACGGGGGTTTAACCAGGCGGCGCTTATCCTGCGCCAATGGGAAAAACTGATCACTGAAACCGATGCTCCGATGCCGCCGGTGGACTTAAAACAGCAGGTGCTTGTTCGACAAAAAAAGACGATTTCCCAGACCGGGCTGGGAAGGGAAGAAAGAAAAATAAACATCAAAAACGCCTTCCGCGTGATAGACGCGTCCCGGGTATTAAATAAGCGAATGCTTTTAATCGATGACGTGCTGACCACCGGGGCGACCGCGGATGAATGCGCAAAAGCCCTGATGCACGCTGAAGCCGAATCCGTGGATATCCTGACCCTCGCGCGGGCCGATTGATTTGCATCGGCAAGTCTGATATGAATGCCTCGTAACCCAAACAGGATAGAAGATGATTTCGGAAAAACAGCAAAAAAATTTGATCCCATGACCCAGCCCCAATCTGTTTGTGCCGGCATCCTTCAGCTTGATATTCAAAAGGGGGAAGCTGATCTTAACCTGAAAAACGCCCTAAGGGGAATTCACCGGTTAAGCGAGAAAGGCGCCGACCTTGCCGTTCTTCCCGAGATGTGGAGTTGCGGTTTTGACTACCCCCATCTTGGCATGCACGCAAAAAAAACCCCGGAAATACTGGATACCTTAAGCGGCCTTGCGAAAAAAAGCGGCTTGATGATCGCGGGATCCCTGCCCGAAGAAGACCAGGGAAATATCTACAACACCCTTTATCTGATGGATAAAAACGGTTCCTTATCCGGAAGCTACCGAAAGATTCATCTGTTTGAGCCCAACCAGGAAAAGCTGTATTTTCAGCCTGGGGATCACGCTCAGGTCTGTGAAACATCCGCCGGGCCCGTGGGTCTGATGACCTGCTTTGATCTGAGGTTTCCGGAACTCTGCCGTTTTCTTGCCCTTGACGGCGCCCGCATGGTGATCATCTCCGCCCAGTGGCCCCAATCACGGATTCAGCACTGGGATATCCTGCTGCAAGCCCGGGCGATTGAAAACCAGATCTTTATCGTGGCGGCAAATTCCTGGGGAAGGGATGATCAGCTTAAGTTTCCCGGCCATTCGCAGATCATCTCGCCGACCGGAGAACGGCTTGCCTATCTGGAGGACGCTGAGGCCGAGACAACGGCGACGCTTGAGTTTATAAATATTTTCAACGCTCGAAAACAGTTTGACTGTCTTTTGGAAAGGGTGCCTTCAGCCTATGGCTTATAAAACTTTTACCCGCAAACCGATGCGATGACCGGTGCATCTATGCTGTTAAAACAAAAAAACGGGCTTCTATTTTTTCAGTTTAACAACCTTGCCGGTTTTTCAGATCTTTGCCACGGCATCTTTACCCGACACGACCGGTCCGATAAAAATGAAGGCCGCATCCGGGACCTGCGCCGGGATGAGAATGACGAGAACCATGCCGCCATGCAAAGGCATGTGGTTGACACCCTGTGCGGGGATCAGACGCAATTGGTTTTTTTAAAACAGGTGCATCAGGCCGATATCGTGGTCCTTACCGAATCGAATTCAGCACCGCACCAAAACAGAGGAACCCTGACCGGAGACGGCCTGGTGACCAACATTCGGGGAAAGGTTCTGGGCATAAGGCTTGCGGACTGCCAGGCCATTCTGATATATGATCCCCAAAAGCAGGTGATCGCCAATGTCCATTCCGGATGGCGCGGCAGCCTGGGCAATATCATCGGCCGCTGCATCACATCTATGAGGGATGCTTTCGGCTGCCGCCCTGAAAACATCGTGGCGGGGATCTCCCCCTCGCTGGGGCCCTGCTGCGCCGAGTTTAAAAATGATCAGACCGAGGTTCCGTCGCGATTTCATGAGTATCACAAGGGCTCAGCCTATTTTGATTTTTGGCAGATCACCCGCGATCAGCTCATCGAAAGCGGCGTTTTGCCGGAAAACATCGAGCTGTCCGGAATCTGCACTAAATGCAACCCGCACCTGTTTTTTTCCTATCGACATTCGGGAGCTGCCGGCAGGTTCATTGCAGTAATCGGTTTAAAAAACCCTTCGGCGGAAAAATGAAGCAGGAAAACGCAAAAATTTTATCAAACACCCGGGAAGCCCCGGGATATTACCGAATCTGTTTGGGGTGCGGGCCGGATTACGCAAAGGCGCATCCGGGCCAGTTCGTCAGCCTCCGTTTTCAGGAAGGGATATCTCCCCTGCTGCGCCGGCCTTTTTCCATTCACCGTCTGATTTACGAACACGGAAAGGTGACCGGAATTGAAATCCTCTACAAGACCATCGGCGCCTTTACGCACAAGCTTTCCCATGCCGCTTCCGGAGAACAGCTTGATCTTCTCGGACCGCTGGGGCATGGGTTTACGGTGTCGCCGAAATACGCCAAAAACGCCCTGGTCGCCGGCGGGATCGGCGTGGCCCCTTTTGTTTTTCTGGCGGACCGGCTGGCAGAAGAGAAAATTCCGGTTTCGCATTCCACCGTGTTTATCGGCGGGAGGTCATCCGCCGATATTTTATGTAAGTCCGTTTTCCAATCCCTTGGAATGGACCTTCAAACCGCCACCGAGGACGGAACCGAAGGGGAAAAGGGAATGGTCACCCAGGCCCTGACCCGGTGGCTGAAAGACCATCAGCCGGATATGATCTACGCCTGCGGGCCGACACCGATGCTGCGCGCCGTAGCGAACATCGCACAGGGGGAAAACATTCCCTGCGAAATCTCCGTGGAAACAATCATGGCCTGCGGCTTCGGCGTCTGCCTCGGTTGCGTCGTACAGACCACCGATGGCCTTAAATACCGGCACGCCTGTAAAGACGGGCCGGTGTTTGATGCCAAAACAATAATTTTATAAGGGAAAGGCATGATAAGTGGAAACAAACCCGCCTGAAAAAAAATACCTGCTGACTGAAAAAACCCGGGCCTCCGGCTGAGCGGCGAAACTGGCTCCTGGGGTCCTGGAGCGGATCATCACAAGCCTTCCGGTGGAAACCCACCCCAACCTCATGGTAGGGCTGGAAACATCCGACGACGCCGGGGTGTACCGGTTGACCGACGACCTTGCCCTGATCCAGACCCTTGATTTCTTTACCCCAATTGTGGACTCGCCTTATGATTTCGGGAAAATCGCCGCAGCCAATGCCTTAAGCGACGTCTACGCCATGGGCGGCCGGCCCATCACCGCCATGAACATTGTCTGCTTTCCGGCCGAGGATCTTCCGGAGTCCGTCCTGAAAGAGACCCTGGCCGGCGGGCTTGAAAAAATCCATGAGGCCGGTGCCATTCTGGTGGGGGGGCACAGCGTGGATGATGTGGAATTCAAATACGGTCTTTCCGTGAGCGGGCTGGTTCATCCCAAAGATCTGCTCACCAACGCCGGGGCAGTCACCGGCGACCGCCTGATCCTGACCAAGCCCATCGGCACCGGCATTCTATCCACCGCGCTCAAGGGGAAACTGGCAAATGATGCGTCCGTCAACCAACTGATTCAGGTCTCATCCACCCTCAACCGATACGCGGCGGAAACCGCCGTCCGGTTTCGGCCCAGCGCCTGCACGGATATCACCGGGTTCGGGCTGGCCGGCCATGTGCTGGAGATGGCCAGGGCCGCTGAAAAGGAGATCATCCTCTACGCCGAAGCGCTCCCGTTGATAGACGGGGTGTTTGAGCTCGCCTCCATGGGGCTGTTTCCGGCCGGAGCCTACAAGAATAAAAAATTCTGTAAAGAGAACGTTTCCATCGCCGCCGGCATTGACCCGGTCCGCGCGGACCTGTTCTTTGATCCCCAGACCTCCGGAGGACTGATCCTCTCACTGGCCAAAGGCCCTGCTCAAGAGTGCCTGACCGCGTTGCACGACCAGGGCCTGGAAGGATGGATCATCGGCGAGGTTTCCACCGACGTTCGGTGCGGGCATGTGACCATCCGTTAAAAATTTTATTTTTTATATTGACGCCTTTTTTTCCATATGGTAGAAAAAATTTTTTTTAAAAGACCGGTGTCTTACCCCTTGAAGGGAAAATGAAAAAAGAAACCAGGGAGATGATCCGGGAGCTGGCCTACTACAGCAGCCTCGGGTTTTCAGTGGCGATTGCGATTTTTATCGGACTGTTCATCGGTCTTTTTCTGGACAGGTGGCTGGGCACCGCACCCTGGTTGATGTTTATCTTTCTGGGGTTTGGTATTATCGCCGGGTTTCAAAATATCTACCGGGCGATGAAAAAAAGCAGAACCCTTTGATTTTTTGACATATGGAGAGCCTTTCGATACAAAAACGGCTTTTCACCTTTGTGACCCGGACAAACTGGATCCTGCTCTGCGTTGCGGCGATTCTGGGGAGTTTTTTTGCCTCGCAGGGTTTTACTTTGGGAATCATTGCCGGCGGCCTGATCGTGACGGTAAATTTTCATCTGCTGTACCGGACCCTGAAACGGTCGCTGAAGCCGCCGTATCCGGCATCCCCCGGTTCGGTGCTGTTTAAATATTACATCCGCTTTCTTATCAGCGGGTTAATTCTTTTTATTTTAATATCGAAAGGTTATGTGGAGGCCGGCGGGCTGTTTGTCGGTCTGTCGGTGGTGGTGGCCAGTATTTTTCTCGCCACCCTGTATGAGGTCAAAAAAATCATTTTTGAAGAGGCGGTCTAAGTGGAACATCCATACCTTTTTTTCGGCAAGCTTTTTGAAGCCCTCGGGCTTGGGCATTTTGCCCATGCCTACCCCCACGTGATCTACTCCTGGGTGGTCATGGCCCTGCTGATCATCGTTGCTGCCCTTGCAGCCAAGGGGATCTCGATGATTCCCTCCAGGTCCCAGAACATTTTGGAGCTTCTGATTTCAGGCCTTGAAGACTTCATGGTGGACATCACCGGTGAGGAAGGCCGCTGGTTTTTCCCGCTGATCGCCACGGTGTTCATCTACATTTTGGCCTGCAACCTGATCGGCATCGTGCCGGGGTTCTACCCTCCCACTGCGAACCTGAACACCACCCTCTCCTGCGCCCTGGTGGTGGTGATTTTCACCCATGTCATCGGCATCAAATACCACGGCATCAAGTATATCAAACATTTTATGGGACCGGTGTGGTGGATGGTCCCCCTGATCATGCCCATCGAAATCATCGGGCATCTGGCCCGGGTGCTCTCCCTATCCTTCCGGCTTTTTGGAAACATGATGGGGCATGAGCTGGTGCTGGCCATCCTGTTCTTTCTGGCGGGCGCGTTTTTTGCCCCGCTGCCGATCATGCTGCTGGGTATCTTTGTGGCCCTGGTTCAGGCGTTCATCTTTTTTCTGCTGGCCATCATGTATTTTACCGGCGCCATGGAAGAGGCCCACTAAAATTTAATTTTAAAAAAAGAATCGTTTCGTCTATATCACATTGTTTAGGGATTACGGGAAGAAGCCTATAAACAATCATCGTCAACGTAAAAGGAGGTAGGAAATGGAAGCCGAAGCATTGAAGATTCTCTTGGGATGTGTGATCGCCGCAGGATTCGGGATCGGAATCGCAGCCTTCGGGTGCGGTATCGGCCAGGGAATGGCGGTCAAAGGCGCGGTGGAGGGGCTTGCACGGAACCCTGAGGCATCCGGCAAGCTGACCGTCACCATGCTCATCGGTCTTGCAATGATCGAATCTCTGTGTATCTATGCGCTGGTTATCTCGCTGATTCTCATCTATGCGTCGCCCATGGCAGCCACCGTAACAAAGCTGCTGGGTCAATAACCGGTCGGATTCACAAACCGTATTTTTTATCCCAGCGGGGCCGAACCTTTAAAGGTTCGACCCCGCTGGTCTTTTTTATTTACCCCAGCACTTTTTTTAAAAAACGCCCCGTGTGGGATTGCGCCACGCCGGCCACCATTTCGGGGCTGCCGGCGGCGACCACCTCCCCCCCCTGATCCCCGCCTTCCGGACCCAGATCAATCACATGATCGGCATACTTGATCACATCCAGGTTGTGCTCGATCACAATCACCGTGTTTCCGGCATCCACCAGCCGGTTCAACACCCGAAGCAGTTTTCGAATATCGTCCATGTGCAGTCCGGTTGTGGGCTCATCCAGGATATAAACGGTTCTGCCGGTATCCCGTCTGCCCAGCTCCCGGGAGAGCTTCACCCGCTGGGCCTCGCCCCCTGAAAGGGTGGTGGCCGACTGGCCCAGATGGATATACCCAAGACCCACATCTACCAGGGTCTGGAGCTTTGATTGAATGCTTGAAATGTTCTTGAAAAACTCAAGCGCCTGGTTCACCGTCATATCCAGGACATCCGCGATATTCTTGCCTTTATACCGGATTTCAAGGGTCTCCCGGTTGTAGCGTTTTCCCAGGCAGACATCGCAGGGAACAAAGACATCCGGCAGAAAATGCATCTCGATCTTGATAATCCCATCCCCGCTGCAGGCCTCGCATCTTCCGCCCCGGACATTAAAACTGAAACGCCCGGGCTGGTATCCCCTCACCCGGGCTTCGGGGGTTTTTGCAAACAGCTCCCGAATAAAGGTGAACACCCCGGTATAGGTTGCCGGGTTTGACCGGGGGGTCCGGCCGATGGGGGACTGGTTGATGTTGATGACCTTATCGATGTGCTCAATCCCGAGAACCGCCTCATGCCTGCCTGCAGGCACGCCGGTATGATAAAGCCGCTGGGATAGAGCGCGGTATAAGGTTTCCAGGACCAAAGTCGACTTGCCGGATCCGGATACCCCGGTCACGCAGACAAAACACCCCAGCGGAAACGTCACATCGATATGCTTTAAGTTGTTTTGACAGGCCCCCCGGATCATCAGTTTCTGATCCCCGGGAATCCTTCGTTTGGAAGGCACCTCGATCCGCATGCGGCCGGAGAGATAGCGGCCGGTCAGCGACCTCTCGTCTTTGATCAGGTCCTGGGGGGTGCCGGCAAAAACCACCTCCCCTCCCTTGATTCCGGCGCCGGGCCCCATGTCCACCACATAATCGGCGGACCGGATGGTCTCCTCGTCATGCTCCACCACCAGCACGGTATTTCCCAGTTCCCTCATCTGCATTAGCGTCTCCAGCAGACGCCGGTTGTCGCGCTGGTGAAGCCCGATACTGGGCTCGTCCAGCACATACAGCACCCCGGTCAGTTTTGATCCGATCTGGGTGGCCAGCCGAATCCGCTGGCTCTCCCCGCCTGAAAGGGTGGTGGCGGCCCGATCAAGGGTGAGGTAGGTGAGCCCCACGTTTTTTAAAAAAACAAGCCGGTCGCTGATTTCCTTTAATATCCGCTGGGCGATCAGCGCCTTTTTCCCCTCAAGCTGCAGCCGGCTGAAAAAAAGGTAAGCCGCCTCAACAGAAAATGAAGCGACCTGGGCGATGTTTAACCCGTTGATCCGCACGGACCGGCTGAATGGATTCAACCGCGTCCCCTGGCATTCCGGACAGGGCCGGAAATTCATGTACTGCTTGATCTCCTCCCGGGCCGCAAAGGAGTCGGTTTCCATGTAACGCCGGGAAAGCTGGGGGATGATCCCTTCAAACGGCCGGGAGAAATTGAATCGACGCTCCTTGCGGTACATGAAAAAAGGGATCTTTTCATCGCCCGACCCATACAGCAAAGCCTGCTTGAACCGCTCCGGCAGGTCTTTAAAAGGGGTGTAGATGTCTGTTTTGTAATAGGAGGTCAGGGCGTCCAAAAATTCGGCGAACTGAACTGAATTCCGGTTCGCCCACGGCCTGACCGCCCCTTCCCTCAGGGAAAGCTCCGGGTCGCCGACGATCAAATCCGGATCGAATTCCATAGTGGTGCCCAGGCCGTCGCACTTGGGGCAGGCCCCCTGGGGGGAGTTGAAGGAAAAGCTCGCCGGGGTCAGCTCCGGAAAACTGATGCCGCAGTGAATGCAGGCGGCTTTTTCGGAAAAAAAAATCGCATCCGCTGGTTTGCCTGCATGATCCAGAATATCCACCCCGACCACCCCGCCCGACAGGGAGATGGCCAGCTCCAGTGAATCGGCCAGCCGGTTTTTTATTTTTTCCTTGATCACCAGGCGGTACACCACCACATCCACCGTATGCT
>DYLE01000092.1 GCA_020722245.1 Desulfonema limicola | reverse complement strand
CCGCCATTCTGCTTTCTGCGATTGCAGGCCACGATCCCAAGGACTCCACCTCGGTCAAGATGAATGTTCCGGACTACAGGGCGCAGCTTTCAGGGGATATGAAAAAAATGAGAATCGGCATACCCAAGGAGTACCATGCCCCCGACGGTGTGTCGGCGGATGTCCTGGCGGCGCTGGAAAACGCGCAAAAGGTTTTCAAGGAGATCGGGACCGAGTTTGTGGAGATCTCCCTGCCTCACACCGCGTATGCGGTGGCGGCCTATTACATTATTGCGCCCGCTGAGGCCAGCTCCAACCTCGCCAGGTATGACGGGGTTAAATACGGGTTCCGGGACAGCCAATCCAACACCTTAATCGAGATGTATCAAAACACCCGCTCCAGGGGGTTCGGCCCGGAGGTGCAGCGGCGGATCCTTCTGGGAACCTACGCCCTGTCCGCGGGGTATTACGACGCCTATTATAAAAAGGCCTCCCAGGTCCGGACCCTGATCAAACAGGATTTCATGCGGGCTTTTGAAAAATGCGACGTCATCCTTTCGCCTGTGGCGCCGACCCCGGCGTTTAAAATCGGGGAAGCCATCGACGATCCGCTTCGCATGTACCTGATGGATGTTTTCACCCTCTCCGCCAACCTGGCCGGCATTCCCGGCCTGTCGCTCCCCTGCGGGTTCTCATCCGAAGGGCTTCCCATCGGCCTTCAGCTGATGGGCGACTACTTTGACGAGCAGACGATCCTCAAGGCGGCCTATGGGTTTGAACAGGCCACGGATTTTCATAAGGTAAAGCCCGTGTTGACCGCAAAAGAACAACAGTGACTAAAGTGAAAAAGGACAACCCATGACCCTGCAGCCCGAAGGCGAGGACCTAAGAAAAGCCATTAAATGGATAGCCGAGCAGCGGAAGGAGAACCCGGGCAAGGGGGCGCAACGCCTGATCAACGAGGCCTCCTTAAAGTTCGACCTTCCCCCCAGGGACCAGGAATTTCTGTACCGGTATCTATCGGATGAGAAACCATCAAAATCATAAGCGGAACAGAGGCAAACCCTGTTCAGCCGGCTTCACCTGCGGACAGGGAGAAAGCCGTGTCCCGTATTAGAATCCTTCCGGAAATCCTTTCCAACAAAATCGCCGCAGGCGAGGTGGTGGAGCGGCCGGCTTCGGTGGTCAAGGAGCTTGTGGAAAACGCCATTGATGCGGAAAGCACCCGGATTCGCATCGAGATCGGCCAGGGCGGACGCTCATTGATCCAGGTCTCGGACAACGGCCTGGGCATGAGCCATGACGACGCCCTGCTCTGCCTGGAACGCTACGCCACCAGCAAAATATACAAAAACGAGGACCTGTATGCCATCTCCACCTTAGGGTTCCGGGGAGAGGCCCTCCCCAGCATCGCTGCGGTCTCCCGCCTGACCCTGATCACCAAGGAACGCGGCTCGATCTCAGGCACCCGGATCCAGGTGGAGGGGGGAAAGATTGTAAAGGTCATTGAAACCGGCGCCCCCGAAGGCACCCTGATTTCCGCCAGGTCGCTTTTCTTCAACACCCCGGCCCGCCGCAAGTTCTTAAAAACCGTAAACACCGAGATGGCGCATATCGCAGAGATTGTGGCCTGCATGGCCATGGCCCGGCCCGATATTCAGTTTGAGCTTTTGCACAACCAGAAGACGGTCAAAACCTGGCCGCGAACCGACTCTGCGCAGGAAAGAATCATCGATATCCTGGGCGGCGGCCCGGCCGCCTCGCTCCACCCCCTTGAGCATCATGCAGGGGAAATCTTTATATCCGGGTTTGCCGCAAGTCCGTCTCTGACGCAGGCCACCTCTCAAAAAATCTATGTCTTTGTAAACGGCCGGTTTGTCAAGGACCGGGGGATCGCCTATGCGCTTTTTGAAGGCTACCGGGGAAGGATCATGAAGGGGCGGTTCCCGGTCGCGGCGGTGTTTGTCCGTCTGCCCCCGGAAAAGGTGGACGTCAATGTCCACCCCACCAAGCATCAGGTCCGTTTTGCCGAGCCCGGCCGGGTGTATGAAGCGGTAAGGACCGCGGTGAGCCATGCCTGGGGGTCGCCCGAGCCGACCCGGCACCGTCCGGTTCAAACCCCGATTTACGAGGTTCAGGAGCAACGGCCCCTCCCCTTTTTTGCTTCATCCGCGCCGGTTTACAGAAAACCGGAAAAAACAGAAGAATTCGTCCCTGAATCCGCAGCCGCCTTAAAGGCTTCAACACCACCCATTTCTTCGCCGGAGCAGATCCGGTTTGGCGATCTGTCGGTCATCGGCCAGTTTCACAACACCTACATCCTGTGCGAAAGCAATGATATCCTGATCCTCATCGACCAGCACGCCGCGCATGAGCGGATCGTCTATGAACGCTTAAAATCCCATCAGCAAAATAACTCCTTTGCTGAGGTTCAAAAGCTGATCCTGCCGGAAACCTTTGAACTGGGATACAAGGAATCCGCAGCCCTTTTAGAAATCCTGCCGGATCTTCACGCGCTGGGTCTGGAAATCGAACACTTCGGCGGAAACACCTTTGTCGCCAAATCCGTTCCGTCCCTGATCGCCCAGCGCGAGGTAAAACCGCTGATCACAGAGATCGCGGAAATGAAGATCGCCGTGGGCAATTCCTCAGGGCTTTCAAAAACCCTTGATCAATGCCTGATCCTCATGGCCTGCCACGGCGCCATTCGGGCCCACCAGAGGCTTTCCACGCAGGAGATTCGGGAACTGCTGGCCCAGCTGGATCAATGTGAAAACCCTTTTTTCTGCCCGCACGGCCGGCCCACCTTTGTGCGCTGGCCGCTTCATGACCTTGAAAAAAGCTTTAAAAGAACCGTGTGAGAGTATGCGCCTGTTCTTTGCCAAAATGAGGCCCGTCTGGCTGATAGGGTCTGCCTTTATTCTAGTGTTTTCAGGGCTGCTTGCCGTGCGCATTGGTTTTTTCTCATTTTTGTTTTCAAAAACGCCCATCACCCCCCCGGCCCAGGTCCTGCCCGCCACCGAAACCTGGAAAAACCTTTTTCTGCAAAATAAAAAAATCGGATACAGCTATTCGGCCCTGTCCCCAAAGGCCGAGGGATACCATCTGGAAGAAACCCTTTTTATGCGGATGAACATCATGGGGTTTTCCCAGGATATTCACATGATCACCCGGGCGGACCTGAAACCCGATCTCACCCTCTCCTGCTTTGATTTTAGTTTAAACTCCGGAATATTCCGGTTTAACGCCGCCGGCAAAATAAAAGACGAAAACACCTTAAGCATCAAAACCAGCCTCCCAGGCGAGCTTAAAAAAAAAGAACTCCGGCTGGAGCATCCTCCCCATATCACCGCCGGGCTGATGTACGCGGCCGCCCGGGAGCTTAGAAACGCCGACAGCGGCCGGTTTCAGTTTTATATCTTCGATCCGGCCACCATGACCCAGGAACCGGTGACGGTGGAGGCGGCCGGCCAGGAGGAAATCCGCATCGGCGCAAAGAAGACAAAGACCACCCGGCTTGCCATCAGCTACAAGGGAATCACCCAGACCGCCTGGATGGACGAAAACGGGGAGGTTATTCGGGAACAGGGAATCCTGGGAATGACCCTGGAAAAAACCACTCGACAGGACGCCCTCGCCGGGATTTCAACGGGCCCTGAAACGGACATGACCCGGCTGGCCTCTGTTCCGGTCAACACCCCCATCCCCTATCCCCGCGAGACTGCTTTTATGAAAATCCAAATAGAGGGGATCGGCGATGATCCCCTGGAGCTTGACGGCGGCCGGCAGGTGTTTGACAAAAACATTTTAACGGTCACCCGGGAAAACCTTGACCCCGACTCTTTTTTCGACCCTTCAACCCTCTCCCCGGAGCTCAAAAAATTTCTACAACCCGAGCCGTTTATCGAATCCGATGATCCGAAAATTCGCGGTCTTGCCAGGGCCATAGTGACGGCGGGCGACACCCCGGTGAGAAAGGCGCAAAAGCTGGTGCAGTGGGTGTGTTCAAACATCAAAAAACAGCCGGTGCTTTCCCTGCCGGACGCTTCGGCCACCCTTGAAAACCGCATGGGGGACTGCAACGAACACGCGGTGCTGCTGGCCGCGCTTGCCCGGGCCGCGGGGATTCCCTCAAAAATTGAGTCCGGGCTGGTGTATCTGGACGGACGCTTCTACTACCACGCCTGGAACATCCTGTATGTGGGAGGGTGGATCACCGCGGACGCGGTGTTCGGGCAGATGCCGGCGGACGCCACCCATATCCGGCTGGTCACCGGCGGTTTAGACGCCCAGCTTGACCTGATCGCCGTCATCGGCAGGATGAACATCCGCATCCTTGAAGCAAAAGAATCCGGCCGGATCAGGGGGGATTTGTGATCGAACTGAAAAACATCACCAAGCGTTACGGGGATGTGGTCGCCGTAAACCGGCTCACCCTCTCCATTCCCAGGGGAAGTATTTTCGGGTTCATCGGCCCCAACGGCGCGGGTAAGACCACCACCATCAAACTGCTGGGCGGGGTCATTGAACCGGATGAGGGCTCGGTCCATATCGGAGGGATCCCCATGAAGACAGAGCCTGAAAAGGCTAAGCAGCTCATCGGGTTTATTCCGGATCGGCCATACCTGTATGAAAAGCTCACGGGCATGGAGTTTTTAAAGTTCACCGCAGACCTCTACCGGGTGAATGAGGCCGGGTTTACAGCAAAGGCTGAAACCCTGCTGAAACGGTTTTCCCTCTATGACTGGAAGGATGAGCTGATCGAGGCCTATTCCCACGGCATGAAACAGCGGCTGATCATGTCGGCAGCCCTGATTCACGATCCCCAGGTCATGGTCGTGGACGAGCCCATGGTGGGGCTGGACCCGGCCGGGATTCGCATGGTCAAGGACCTGTTCCGCGAGCTGGCTGCCCAGGGAGTCACTTTCTTTATTTCCACCCATACCCTAAGCATCGCCCAGGAACTGTGCGATCACATCGGCATCATTCAAAAAGGGCGGCTGATCGCAACCGGCAGCCTAAACGACCTGATCATTCAGGCGAACGCCACCTCAGATGACCTGGAGGCGGTGTTTTTAAAGCTGACCCTGGAAGAAAATCCGTATCATCCGCACGAAAATTTGCTAAAATGACCAGCATGAAAGACATCTTCACCCTGCTTTCGCCCCGGCTGCTTTCTTTTAAGAACAACCGGAACAGGGGAAAAGCCCGGCTGCTGCTGTTCGGCGGCATCGGCGCGCTGCTGTGGGGCGGACTGTTTGTCGCCTCCCTGCGGATCCTCGCCTACTTTCAAAGCATCGAGGAGATCGGCGACATCCTGGCCTGGAAGCTGCTCTCCATGGTGCTGATCGTCTACTTTTCCCTGCTGGTCTTCAGCAGCATCCTTACCTCCCTGTCCAAGCTCTACCTCAGCAAGGACCTGATCCTGGTCCACAGCATGCCGGTCCCTGGCTATAAGATTTTTCTTTCCCGTTGGATCGAAAGCACCGTTGACAGCTCATGGACCATCATCCTCTTCACCCTGCCGGTGCTGATCTCCTACGGCGTCATTTACGCGACAGGACCCTTGTACTACCTGATGATCGCGCTGGTTCTTGTCTTTCTCTCCATGACCGCATCCATCATCAGCGCGGCCCTGGTCATGGTCGCGGTGATCGTTATTCCGCCCGGACGGATCAAAAGCATCTTTGTTTTCCTTGGGCTGTTTTTGTTCCTGCTCCTCTACCTCGCCTTCCGGCTGGTGCGGCCGGAGCGGCTGGTGGACCCCGAGGCCTTTGACACGGTGCTCAGCTACCTGGCCGTCTTAAACACCCCGGCCTCCCCCCTGCTTCCCACCACCTGGGCGTTTGACGCGCTTGTGGCGGCCCTGACCGGTTTTAGCAGCAGGGGGATATTCAATCTTTCGCTGCTGGCAAGCTTTGCCTGCGCCCTGGTTTTTATCTCCACCCTTATCGCAGAAGGGCTCTACACCAAAGGGGTGTCCAAAAGCCAGACCGCCCGAAAAACACTCTTTAAGCCCAAAACGGTCCATCGAAGCCGGGCTTTCTTCTTTCTGCCCCAGCCGGTGCGGGCCTATGTGGTCAAGGAGATCAAAACCTTTTTCCGCGATCAGACCCAGTGGTCCCAGATCTTTTTAATCATCGCCCTGATCATCATCTATGTTTACAATTTTAAAGTGCTTCCCCTGGAGCGATCCCCCATCAAAACCGTTTACCTGCAAAACCTTCTGGCCTTTCTGAACATGGGCCTGGCCGCGTTTGTGCTGACCGCGGTCACCGGCAGGTTCGCCTACCCGGCGGTGAGCATGGAGGGGGAGGCCTTCTGGATCGTTTCCGCCTCGCCCATGCGGCTTTCCACCTTTCTGAAAATCAAGTTCTTCATCTACCTGTTCCCCCTGATGGCCCTCACAGAGGTCCTGATCATCGCCACCAACCTGCTGCTTCAGGTCTCCGTCTTCATGATGTGGCTGTCCACCCTCACCATCCTGTTTATCGTGCCGGCGGTGGTTTCCCTGGGGATCGGCATAGGGGCCGCATATCCGGATTTCAACGCGGAAAACCCGGCCCAGGCCATCACCAGCTTCGGCGGCCTGATGTTTATGATGCTTTCCGTCATCTATATCGGCCTGGTCATCGTGCTTGAGGCCGGGCCGGTGTACCAAATCTTCATGTCGGGAATTTTCCGCAGGGCCATTCCGGTTTCACGCTGGTGCTGGATCATCGGATCATTCTTGACAGCGGGCGTTCTCACGTTGATTACGATCATGCTTCCCATAAAATACGGAGAGCAGAGACTCCATTATTTCATATCTATGAAAAACAAACCCTACTCCCGGGGCTTCTTAAACCACAGCCTTGTAAGGCGAGCATAGACGTTGATTTTCTTGACCGGAACGTTGCCGTTGACCTATTCTATCTCATCTTTTGCGCAAACCTGACGAAATTCCGGTTTGCCCGGCAAAACCCAAGTCTTCAACCCAAACAGGAGGCCATTTTTATGAAAGCGTCCCTTCTTGAAAAAATCAGCCATGCCCACATGCCGCCCACGCTGTTCTACCGGTTTGAATATGATCCGGAGAAATGCACCCATTGCATGACCTGTTATAAAACCTGCCCCACCTCCTGCATTCAGTGGGATGAGGAAAACAAAAGGCCCTATGCCACGGGGTTAAACGGGATTGAACTGGCCTGCATCGGATGCAACAACTGTGAAGCGGTCTGCCCGGCCCGGTGCATTCACATGCGCGGGGAGTACCGGGTGTTAAAAGGCCGCTACAAAACCCCCGAGGAAAAATTCGGGGAGATGGCGCCGCCCATGCCCTTCGGCGAAAAAGACAGGGGCAGACCTTTTGAACAGATTTTAGGCGATCTGACCCAAACCGAGGCGATTATTTTTAAACGGCGCAGCGTCCGGCTTTACAAGAGCAAGCCGGTGCCTGAGGAATACATTAAACGTATTCTAGAAGCCGGCCGGTTTGCGCCGTCTGCGGGCAACGGACAGCCCTTCAAGTTCATCGTGGTCACCGACCGGGAGGTCAACCGGAAGATCGATCAGATCAGTGCCAAGGTCCTGTATATGATCAAGAGCCTGTATGCCAAAAAAAGCCGATGGCGGAAATTCGTGGTCACGGCGTTGAGTCTGATATCGGCCAACAAATGGGACCAGCGGCCCATCGCCGCCATGGAAAAGGTAAGGCAGACCAATGGCAGCATCACCTTTAATGCGCCCCTGGTCATTCATATCCTCAAGGACAAACGCGGCATCAGCAAGCCGGATATTGATGTGGGCATCTGCGCTTCCAACATGGTGATGGCGGCCCAGGCCCTGGGACTGGGGACCTGTTATATCGGGTTTATCGCCAGCACCGCGCCCTATGCGCCTGCCATCAAAAAAACGCTGAATATCCAATACCCCTATGAACTGGCCCTCAGCCTGTGCGTGGGCTACCCGAAGGTCAGCTACGACAACCCGGTCAGCCGGGGGCCGGTGCCGGTGGAGTGGATCAAAAGGAATTGAAAACACCCGGCCATGGGGTATAAGCAGGTGAAAAATTACGCCCGGTCTATAGCGAAACCCTACACCGTGTTTTCCCATAAAAGGGAAATGAGCTCGCCCAGGTAGGAGTCCTTCTGCACGCCCTTGATCCGTTGCAGCTCCTCCCGGTCTTCGGGCCGGATGATTTTTTTTGCCTCCTCTGAAACCGCCTCCATAAGTTCCTTCTCGTCCGTGGCGCTTCTGAAAATGCGCGTAAGGGCGAGTCTTAAACTGCTGGAGCGTTTTAAGCCCAAATCGTCAAGGGCCGTGCGGAAGGATTTAAGGTCGACGCTTTCGATCCGTGCAAGAAGCTTCGGAATGCAAGACCCGGGCCTCGCCTCTTCATCAATTTCCACCTTTCCCGAGGAAACCAGAGCGTTGACGATTTTATATCCGGTTAAATCGTCAAACCCGCTTTTGTCAATGATCTCGCGAAGCGTCATGCTGCCGTTGATCAGCGACAGGATCTTCTGTTCACTGGGACGGAGCTTGATGGCGCCCTCCCTTTGAACCTTACCGGATATTTTCAAGACCATGGTCTCGCTTTTGAGCACCTTTTTTAAAACCGCCATCTCGTCGATCCGGCGCGCGGCCTCCAGCAAAAGCGCCATGGTGTCAATCTTACAGATCACCATCCCGTCGAGGTCATGCTCCATGTCCTGGTATTCAAACTCCCCCTGTTCCCAAAGAAACACGTTGTAGATGATTTTCAGGGCCTGTTTGAGCACAACGGCATACAGCGCCTTCCTGGAAACATACCCCTTGACCAGAAGCACCTTGCCCAGGCCATATCCTTTTTTTTGACTGATGGCGATACACTCCTCAAGCTGCTGCGCGGTGATGAGGCTTTTTTCCATCAATAGATCACCCAGGCGGTTTTGACGACGGGAATCCGTGGCATAGATGATGTCGCCGTTCTGGATATAGATACTGACGTTGTTTTCCTTATGCTTGAGACGAAGGACCCCGGTCTTCGTCTCATGGCAGAGCATCTGAAGAAGAGTGGTCAGATAAAATGTTTCCAGATTGCCTTTGATGGACATGTGATCTTATCCGTTGCAATTTAAGAGCAGATTTTTAATTCACTCATCCTCAAAGAGGAACCCCCTTCGCTTTGCTCATTACCGATTCCTGCTTCTTTATTCTTTATTCCATGCCCCACGCCGTTTTTCCTATTTAACGGCTTTAGACGCCGCGGGTATAAGGCTCATGGCCCGCTCCGCAAGGGCGGTGATGGTCAGGCTGGGGTTTGCCCCGATGTTGGCCGAAACAGCCGACCCGTCCACCACATAAAGCCCTGGATAACCGAATACCCGATGATGGGTGTCGATGACCCCGTCCTGGACAGAACGCCCCATGTGGCATCCGCCGAGGATATGCGCGGTGGTGGCGGTATTGCCGATGCTCTCGGTAAGGATG
>DYLE01000091.1 GCA_020722245.1 Desulfonema limicola | reverse complement strand
CGGATATCTCGAGCCGGGAGGCGTCGATACCAGACTCGACCATGAAGTTCTGTACGCTCTGTCCCCTTTTTCCGGCCAGAAGCATATTATACTCCTTTGATCCCCGCTCATCGCAATAGACTTCAATGGCCACAGACGCATCGGGATTGGCCTTCATCCACTCGACCTTACTGCTTAAGGTCTTCTTGGCTGCCGCGGACAGTTCCGCGGAATTTACTCCAAAATAAACATCCAGATTTGTAAACGCCTCCTCCGGGCTCAGCTCGGCGATTTTCGCCTCAACCTCCTGTTGGGCCTTCGCCTCAGCTTCTGCCTTTGCTTTGGCCAGAGCCGCGGCCTTTTCCTTCTCGGCCGCCTCCCTGGCCTTTTTCGCCTCTTCCTCAGCCTTCTTCGCCGCAGCGGCGGCGGCCGCAACCTCGGCCGCTTCCTTGGCTGTTACAGCTTCCGCTTCCGCTGTTACGGTTTCCGCCTCCGCCTTCACCGCACCAGCGGCCTCTTCAACCTTTACGGCTTCGGCTACTGCTTCGGCCTTGACCTCCTCTTTGGGCGCGACCGTTTTAACTTCTGCCTCAGGCTTGGCCGGGGCCGCTTTTTCCACCGCAGCCACCTTGACTTCTTTCGTCGCAACCCGTTTTTCCGCCCATTCCTTCTGCGCGGCAAGCGCTTCTGCGCTCACCTTTCCGGCCAGCATGCCCGCCTTGAGTTCCTCGTTAACCGTCGCCTTCTCCCCCACCCAGATTCCAAAAAGAACCTTTTTAAACTCAAGCCCTGGAATGGTATCCTTTAATTCCCCCTGCTTATAAATAGAGGTCCCCTTTCCCGGAATATAAACAAGGTCGAATTCTTCATGATTTGTGATTTTTTCCGAGAATGCGGCCACCAGACGGTCAAACTCCGCCTGCAGGGGGCTGATATCGCCCCTGGGCATTCCATAACGGAACCCTTTTTTAAATGCATCGGTGATATGCTTGCTGCTCGCAAAAAAGTCGTTTAACACATGCAGCCGGATCATCATCGGCGCGTCCGCCTGGGCGACCTCCACCCCACCCGTCATGGGCTTTTCAAGCCAGAGGCCGGCCACATATACCTTATTGAAAAAGGCCTCTCGCGTACCGACACCATTTAAAACCAGAAGTTGATCCCCTACGGCAGCCGTATCCGGAAGGTTCACCCCCTCGAGTTCGGTTGCCGAGGCCATCGGTACCAACATCAACATCGCCGCCATGAAAATAAACGCTTTCTTTAACATGACACACTCCTTTCTGTTGTTGATTGTCGATTCATCATAAAACCCCGTTTCTTAATTTTGATGTTTATAACATAATTTGATGTGCTTTAACAGTTTTTTTTTAAATGCACGGTTATACCTGGAGGGAACCGATCAGTTCACGGACCTGCGTCAGGTTCTTTCTTCTTATAAAAGAGGCAATTCCCTCAATGATTTTCAAGGTCACTCCGGGATCCACGAAGTTCGCGGTCCCCACCTGAACGGCCGTGGCACCGGCGATGATAAACTCCAGGGCGTCCTCGGCGTTCATGATGCCGCCGATCCCGATAACAGGAATGCGGACCTTGCGGGCGACCTGCCAGACCATGCGCAGGGCCACGGGCTTGATGGCCGGCCCGGAAAGCCCCCCGGTGATATGGGCCAGCCTCGATTTTCTCGTCTCGATATCGATGGACATGCCGGTAAGGGTATTGATCAGGGAAATGGCGTCGGCTCCTGCATCTTCCACGGACCTGGCGATGGCCACGATGTCCGTGACGTTTGGAGACAGTTTCACCATCAGGAGTTTTTGGGTCTCTTTTCTCACCGCGCCAACCACCCGGGCCGCAGCCTCGGGATCCACGCCAAAGGCGATGCCGCCGGCATGAACGTTGGGGCATGAAATGTTGACCTCCATGCCCGATATCCCTTCCACCCCGCTGATCCGCTCCGCCATTTGGGCATACTCCTTGACGGTTGTTCCATAAACATTCACAAAAACAGGGGTCGAGAACGGCTTTAAAAGGGGGAGCTTTTCGCGGATAAAGGTTTCAATGCCGATGTTTTCAAGACCGATGGCGTTTAACATGCCGCAAGGGGTTTCAATGATCCTCGGCGGCGGATTTCCGGCACAGGGTTTAAGGGAGAGCCCCTTGACAATGATTCCGCCGAGACGGTTGAGATCCACAAGCCCGGCGAACTCGACCCCGTACCCGAAGGTGCCGGAAGCGGTCATCACCGGGTTCTTGAGTTTTACTGCTCCGATATTTACGCTTAACACATCGTCGTGCATTTTTTATACACTGGTTCGCTGTGAAGTTTACCGCAAATCCTAAAAATCCCTTGACGAAGCGCTCCCTCGGCTATATTTGTTTTATTTTCAATTACTATAGAGTATAAAATTTCAACCGTCAAATCATTGCATCAGGATGAGGCCGTCGGCGGATTCACCCCTTCACATCTGCCTTTTGAGCTACCGCAGCAACCCCCATTGCGGCGGCCAGGGGGTCTATGTCAAAAACCTGAGCCGGGCGCTGACGGACCTGGGACATCGGGTGGATGTGGTCTCCGGCCCGCAATACCCGGAACTCGATTCCCGCGTTCGACTGGTCAAGCTGCCGAGCCTTGATCTCTACAACCCGGCAGACCTGTTTCGGCTGCCCAGGGCGCATGAGCTTTTAAACCTCACCAACCTCATCGAATGGATCGGGATCTCCACCATGGGGTTTCCCGAACCCTTCACCTTCGGGATTCGGGCTGAAAAATTTCTGAAAAAAAATTTTTCGCGCTACGATATCGTTCATGACAACCAGAGCCTTTGTTACGGCCTGCTCGGGATTCAACGCAGGCTTCCCACGGTAGCCACCATCCACCACCCCATCACTGTAGACCGCCGCATCGATGTCCGCTCGGAAACCCTTTTATGGAAAAAGCTTAAACACCTTCGCTGGTACTCCTTTATCGACATGCAAAAAAGGGTGGCCAAAACCCTTCCCCGCATCATCACCGTATCCAACTGCGCTCAACAGGATATCAGCAAAGAGTTTAAAATCCCCCGTGACCGGTTCAGCGTCATCCCCAACGGCATCGATACGGATGTGTTTCACCCTGTGGCCGGGGTCGCACGCAAAAAAAACCGGATCATCGTCACCAACAGCGCCGACACCCCTCTCAAGGGGCTTGAATATCTGCTTCTGGCGGTTTCAGAAATCTCCAAACAACGAGAAGTCCGGCTGATCGTCGTGGGCTCCCCCAAAAAGAACAGCCGCGTGCTTCGCCGCATCCGGTCGCTGGGGATTGAACACATCGTTTCGTTCACCGGCTGGATCAACAACGACGTGTTTATTCGACAGTATGCAGAAGCGTCCGTCGCAGTGGTTCCCTCCATTTATGAGGGGTTCGGCCTGCCCGCCGGCGAGGCCATGGCCTGCGGGGTTCCGGTCATCAGTACGACCGGAGGGGCGCTTCCCGAGGTGGTCGGGGACGCCGGCATTCTGGTACCCCCTGCGGATCCGGCCGCCTTAACCCGATCGATCATCAAGGTTCTGGACAACCCGGACCTGGCGCGAAAGCTCAGCGAGGCCGGTTACCGCCGGGTGCAGCAACACCTGAGCTGGCGGGTGGTGGCCCAGAAAACCGCGAACACCTATCAAAGGGTTATCCATGATTACGGTCCGGTTTAACCGGCTGAATATTCAGCCCGGTCATCGACTGCTCGACATCGGGTGCGGAACCGGAAGGCATGCCAGCGGGCTCTGCCGGTTAAACGGGGTCATTGTCATCGGAGCCGACCGAAGCGTCAATGAACTTCGTGAGGCCAAAAACCGGATTGCGCTTTCTGAAAAGGCAGGAGAAAACCGCGCGAGGCAATGGGGGATATCCGCCGCTGACATTACCTGCCTGCCTTTTAAGGACAACAGCTTTCATCATGTCATCTGCTCCGAGGTCCTGGAACACATTCCCGATGATGCGCAAGCCGCCCGGGAAGTCTTGCGGGTGCTGAAGCCGAGCGGAAACCTGGTGGTGAGCGTTCCAAGGTATTACCCTGAAAAAATCTGCTGGCGGCTGTCCGCGGATTACCACAATACCGAAGGCGGGCATATCCGCATCTACACAAAAAAGCAGCTCACCCACCTGTTTGAAGGGACCGGCCTGATTCAATGGGGGGCCCATTTCGCGCACAGCCTCCACACCCCCTACTGGTGGCTCAAGTGCCTGGTGGGGCCTCACCGAAACGATTCCCTTCCGGTCAACCTCTACCATCGCCTGCTGACCTGGGACATCATGAAAAAGCCGAAAATCACCCGAATCCTGGATCACCTGCTCAACCCGGTGCTGGGCAAAAGCCTTGTCCTCTATTTTAAAAAAACAGGTAACTAACCGGATGGGTGAGGCGGGTTTTCCGGAACATGGCCGCAGGCGCGGCGCTGAAGCACCCCCAGGGTTTTGGTTCCGGCAAGCTCCTCAAAAAGCCCCGAGGACTTGGCCAGCTGGTACACCCGGTAAGGCGCCTGCCCGCCCTCCTCTGGGTTTTCAAATATATCGTGAATCAGCAGGTATCCTTCAGGAATAATGTGACCGGCCCAGCTGTTATAGTCCGTAAAAGCGGATGAATAGCTATGGCCGCCGTCGATGAACACGAGGCCAAGGGGGGTCGCCCAGTGACGGGCCACCACCTCCGAACGGGCGACGATGGGGACCACGGTATCCTCGAGCCCCGCCAGGGCAAGGGTTCTGCGAAACAAAAAAAAGGTGTCCACGCGGCAGTTTTTCGGGTCAAAAGTTTCCGGATCAAAATATTCCTCGCCCGGCTGCTGCTCCTCGGAGCCGCGATGATGATCGATACTAAACAGCACCGTTCCGTTTTCACGGCATGCCGCGCCCAGATAAAGGCTGGATTTGCCGCAGTAGCTTCCGATCTCCAGGCAGGGGCCTTTTCGGGATGCAAAGATCGCCAGCTCATACAGCCGGCGGCCTTCGGCCGGGTCTAAAAACCCCTTCACCTGCTCGATCAGCGCGTCATTCAAATCCATCGGTTGTTTCCCCAGGATCTCAGGTTTTATCCATGTCATCATAGTTTCGGGCCAGAACCTCCCTGGGCTTGATTCCGTCGGACGGTCCCACAACCCCTTCTTCCTCCATCATCTCCACAATCCGGGCGGCCCGGTTATACCCGATGCGAAGATGCCGCTGAATCATGGAAATGGAGGCCTGTCCGGTTTTCGTCACCAGGGCCACGGCCTCGTCGTAGCGTTCATCGTATTCCCTTTCTTCCTCATCCCCATTTTGCGATTGCGGTGCATGAAGGATGTCATGGTCATAGGCCGGGGGTTTCTGCGCCTTCAAAAATTCCGTGATTTTAGAAATCTCTTCTTCCGAGATATACGCGCCGTGGATCCGCTCCAGCTTTGCGGTGCCCGGCGGCAGGAAAAGCATGTCCCCGTTTCCAAGAAGCGCTTCCGCGCCGTTGGCGTCAATGATGGTCCGGGAATCCGTCTTGGACGATACCTGAAATGAAAGCCGGGTGGGAAAATTCGCCTTGATCACACCCGTCAGGATATCCACCGAGGGCCGCTGGGTGGCCAGGATCAGATGGATGCCTGCGGCCCTGGCCATCTGGGCAAGCCGGGTGAGGCTAACCTCCACATCCCGGGAGGCCACCATCATCAGGTCGGCCAGCTCGTCGATGATAATCACCACGTAGGGGAGTATTTCCGGAGGGGATTCATCCTCGGCCTTTTCGGCAAGCCCCTTTTCGACCTTATGGTTGTACTGCTTGATATTTCTGACCCTGTTTTCGGAGAGCAGGCGATACCGCCGCTCCATCTCGCGAACCGCCCAGAAAAGGGCGTTGGTGGCCTTTTTCATATCGGTCACCACCGGCGTGATCAGGTGGGGAATGCCGTCAAAAACAGACAATTCGATCCTTTTCGGATCGATCATGATCAGTTTGACCTCTTCCGGGGTCGCCTTATACAGCATGCTGCAGATCATGGTGTTCAAGGAAACGCTCTTTCCAGTCCCGGTGGCTCCGGCAATCAGCAGGTGAGGCATCGTCTCCAGGTTGGAGACCACAGGGTTGCCCACGATATCCTTTCCCATGGCCAGGGTCAGCTTGGATTTGGATTTCTCAAAAGCCGCAGAGGCGATGACCTCCTTGATGTAAACCGTTTCACGTTTGGCGTTCGGCACCTCAATGCCGATCACCGCCTTGCCCGGAATCGGGGCGATAATCCGAATGCTCATGGCGCGAAGCGCAAGCGCCAGGTCATCGGCCAGGTTCACCACCCGGTTGATCTTCACCCCGGGTGCGGGTTCAAGCTCAAACCGGGTGATGACCGGACCGGGAAGCACCGTCACCACCTTTCCCATGACACCGAAATCCTCAAGCTTCTGCTCCAGAAGCTTGGACATATACCTTAAATTTTCATGGTCCACGGCATCCACATAGGTTTCTGGGTCTTTTAAAAATTCCACCGATGGAAGCGTAAACCCGGAATCCTTTCGCATGGACTCAAAGACCTGCTGCTTCGGCGCCAGCACCGAACGGAGCGGCCTGGGCGGAAGGGTTTCCTGAATCGTGAAGGTCTCCGCCTCTTTTTTTTCAGGCTCGAGGGACTTTTTGATTTTTGATGTTTTTTGGACAGGCTTTACAACAAGCTTTTTTTTTCTTTGGGCCTTCAGGTAGGCAACCGCCGCCTGGATACGAACCCACCCGGCCGCAAGCCGGGCCCATCCGTTTTTACACAGGGCCACCAGAGAAATACCGGTGGCCAGAATAAACCCGATCAATAAAAAAAGAATAAGGATCATCGCGCCGCCGGTCCAGTTCGCATAATGCTGCAGGCCGTCGCGAATGGGAAACCCGATCATGCCGCCGGCGGAGTATGAATGATTGAAGATGACATAGCTCTCCCGGGAAAAGGACATCAGGCTGCCGGTGGCGAGGATAAGCAGAATCCCGCCGCCCGCCATTCGCGCCAGCATTCGACCGGACGGGTTTTTGAAATACTCCAGGCAGGCGACCAGAAGCAGAACCGGAATCCATAAGGCCCCGACCCCGAACAGCCCGATGAAAAAACCGGCCACATGGGCGCCGAACAGGCCGAAAAAATTCTCCACCCGCCCCAGGGACCCGATATGGTGAATGGACGGATCATCCGGGCTGTATGAAAGCAGGCTGACCAGTGTAAAGATCACCAGAAAAGCCAGAATAAGGCCGACGATTTCTCTTCTCATGGGTTCGTATGCGTGCCCCAAAACGTCATGGTCTGGCAGGACCCCTTCTTCGATTCAGACCTCAATGATAAATGGGAGTATAAGCGGTCTTCGCCGGATTGTAAAATTAAAATACGCACGCAGCTCCCGAAGCATTCTTTTCTTAAGGACCTCCACCCGCTCACAGGGTTCAATCCGGCGGATATCATCGATGATCTCAAGGATCACACATTTTGCATCCTCCAGCAGATGACCGGTCTCAAATTCGAATATAAATCCCTTGGAGGCGATCTCCGGGCCGTAAACCACAAAGCCGGTCTTTTCATCCAGGGCGAGGACCACCACCACCAGTCCGTCCTCCGAGAGCGCCCGTCTTTCCTTTAACACGGACCGTCCCACGTCGCCGATGCCCTTGCCGTCGACCAGGATGCGGCTGGTGGCGATTTTGGAACCCACGCGCCCGCCGTTTTGATCAAACTCAATGACCTGACCGTTTTCCGCAAGCAATACCCTTTCTTCAGGAATGCCGCAATCCCTGGCCAGATGGGCGTGATGAATCAGATGCCGGTACTCCCCATGAATCGGTATGAAGTACCTCGGCTTTGTGAGGCTGATCATCATCTTCAGTTCCTCCCGAAAGGCGTGCCCGGAAACATGGATGTCGGATATTTTTTCATAAATGACATCCGCGCCCCTTCTGAAAAGATCGTTGATGATCTGCGCGATCGCCTTTTCATTGCCGGGTATGAACTTGGAGGAAAGGATCACCGTGTCCCCCTTCTCGATATGGATCTGCTTGTGGGTTCCGGTGGACATCCGGGTCAAAGCGGACATGGGCTCCCCCTGGCTTCCGGTGGTCATGATCAAAATTTCGTGGGGATCAAAGCTGTCGATCTGATCAATCTGAATTTCCATTCCGAAGGGTATATGCAGCAGCCCGAGCCGGCTTGCAATCTCAACGCTCAGCTCGATGCTTCTGCCGT
Organism: Desulfonema limicola; assembly: GCA_020722245.1. GTDB lineage: Bacteria > Desulfobacterota > Desulfobacteria > Desulfobacterales > Desulfosalsimonadaceae > DYLE01. Next base: position 1,256 of record DYLE01000091.1, on the reverse strand, counting down.
TAAAAAGGATTTTGCGCCCCCTTGCCCTGCTGATGTTGACGACCTGCTGGATGCGAGCGATGTGGGATGCAAATAAGGCGACGATCACCCTTCCCTTGCTCTTGGCGATGATCTTCTCTAGGGTTTCACCAACCACCTCGTCAGGGATGGTGTACCCCTCCTTTTCCACGTTGGTCGAATCCGAAAGAAGCGCAAGCACCCCCTCGTCCCCCAGCCTGGCAAAGGCGCTGATATCGGTCATCATGCCGGGAATGAAGGTCTCCGAAAGCTTGAAGTCCCCGGTATGAACAATGAGCCCTTCAGGGGTTTTTATTCCAAGACCCACGCCATCCACCACGCTGTGATTGACCCGGATAAATTCGAACTCAAACGGCGGAATGCTCAGCTTTTCCTTCGGGGACACCTCGGTTAACATTGCCACGGAAAGCAGGTCATGCTCCTCGAGTTTATGCCGAAGCATTCCCAGGGTAAAGGCCGTCCCGTAAACCGGCGCGCTGACCAGCTTCAACAGGTAAGGGACCGCGCCGATATGGTCCTCATGGGCGTGGGTCAGAACCACACCCTTCAGGTGGTCGCTTTTCTGCCGCACATAGTCCATATCCGGAATGACATAATCGATGCCCAGCATATCGTCTTCAGGAAACATAAGCCCGGCATCAATGACGACCAGGGTATCATCATACTCAACGGCCATCATGTTCAGACCGATCTCTCCGAGTCCGCCAAGGGGAATGATTTTCAACATCGCCGATGCACGCTTGTCTGATGAAAAAAGGGGGTCATGCCTGAATCATCAATTCTTCAAAAATGGAATCGATCACCCGAATCAGCCAGGTCCGCTGATCCTCACCGGCGTAGCCCATGCAATCGCAGCGGACGCGGTGTTGGGTCCGGACCAGCATCTCGGCGGCGATTGAATCGGGGTGGAGCACAACCACAAAGTAAAAGGGCTGGCAGTCCGTATGCGCAGCCTGAGTCGGGCTGTAAAGGGAAGGATCCATCGGTAACCAGTACACATCTTTGATCTGGGCCGGGCCGAAGTGCTCCTCCAGATAGGACTCCAGCAGCTGGCGATCCTTGGGCCTCAGGCCGTCAATAACGTATTGCTTCATAAAAAGCTGTTTATCCCGCTATGCGGTATTTTTATAGTAAGTAATTTATGGATTTTTTGAGAATATTTTTACCACAGGGCGCACAGAGAAAGTAAAAATCCTGGCCCAGAGGACCAGGCCTTGTCTTGCCCCTAAAAGGGGCTT